>NZ_JBHFLL010000077.1:0-62738 GCF_041928595.1 Microcystis sp. BLCC-F209 | reverse complement strand
TTACGCTTCTATTCCCACCAGTGTCACCTTTGCTGCTGGTTCATCCACTGCTACTGTAACAGTTGACCCCACTGCTGATACAACAGTAGAAAGTGATGAAACTGTTGCTTTAACTCTTGCTTCTGGGACAGGTTATACAGTTGGGACAACTACCGCAGTTACCGGGACAATTACGAATAGTCCTGTCACTCCCAGTATCACCCTTGCGGTTGCTCCCAGTAGTGTGACAGAAGATGGGACAACAAATCTAGTTTATACCTTCACTCGTACCGGTTCTACTACCAGCGCCTTAACCGCTAACTATACAGTTGGGGGAACAGCTACTTTTAGCACAGATTACACTCAAACTGGTGCAGCCAGTTATACCAGTACAACAGGGACAGTGAATTTCGCAGCTAATGCTACTACTGCGACCGTAACTGTAAATCCGACTGCTGATACAACAGTTGAACCAGATGAAACTGTCATTTTAACCATCGCTGCGGGGACAGGTTATACGGTAGGTACGACCACCGCAGTTACCGGGACAATTACCAATGATGATACCAATGTCACCTTAGCAGTTTCTCCCGCAAGCGTTACTGAAGACGGGACAGGTAATCTCGTTTATACCTTCACCCGTACCGGAGTAACCAGTAATGCTTTAACAGTCAATTACACCCTCGGAGGAACAGCTACTCTCAATACCGACTACACCCGTACTGGGACTAACAATACTGTCACCTTTGCTGCTGGTTCAGCGACTGCTACCGTAACGGTTGACCCCACTGCTGACACAACTGCTGAACCGGATGAAACCGTCGCTTTAACTCTTACTTCTGGGACCGGTTATAGAGTAGGTACGACCACCGCAGTGACGGGGACGATTAAAGCCGATGAAAGTCTTCCTTATATTACTCTTGAGGTTTCTCCCAGTAGTGTTATCGAAGACGGGAGAACCGAATTATTAATCTACACTTTCACTCGTACAGGTCCGACAACAAATCCTTTAACGGTTAACTACAGTATTGGTGGGACAGCAACTAATGGAACTGATTACAATCCTCTTCCTACAGGTATCATATTTGCGGCGAATTTAGCGACTGCCACCTTAATCGTCCTCCCCACTCCTGACACCATTATTGAACCGGATGAAACCGTCGCTTTAACTCTTACTTCTGAGACCGGTTATACAGTGGGTACGACCACCGCAGTGACGGGAACAATTAAGGATAACGATGTCCCTAGTATTACTCTTGCTGTTGATGATGATGATGATAATACTCCCATCGTTACCACCATTGTTAACGAAGACGGGACAACCAACTTAGTTTATACCTTCACCCGTACTGGACCAACAACTGATGCGTTGACAGTCAATTACACGGTCGGGGGGACTGCTATTCTCAATACCGACTACACTCGCACCGGAACTAACAATACTGTCACCTTCGCTGCTGGTTCTGATACTGCGACAGTAACTGTTGCTCCCAAGGCTGACACCATCGGTGAACTGGATGAAACCGTCATATTAACTGTTGCTTCTGGGACTGGTTATACAGTAGGTACGACGAAAACTGCAACGGGAACAATTAAAGATAATGATAACACTCCCAGTATCACTATTGCTGTCTCTCCTGCAAGTGTTACTGAAGACGGGACAGGTAATCTCGTTTATACCTTCACCCGTACTGGAGTAACCAGTAATGCTTTAACAGTCAATTACACCCTCGGAGGGACTGCTACTCTCAATACCGACTACACTCGCACTGGGACTAATAATACTGTCACCTTCGCTGCTGGTTCTGATACTGCGACAGTAATAATAGACCCGATGACGGATTCTGTTATTGAACTGGATGAAAACGTCGTATTAACTGTTGCTTCTGGGACTGGTTATCTAATCGGGACGACGAGAACTGCAACGGGAACGATTACTAATGACGAGTTTTCCCAAATATCTATAAGCAGCATCATTATCACTGTTGTAGAAGGTAAAGATATTGTCAAAGATCAAAATTATACTAAGGCAATTCTCACCGTCATAGTCGAAACTCCCAGTTTACATCCAATTGCCGTCAACTATACTACTACACCCGTTAACGCTACCGCCGGGTTAGATTACACTAGCACAACCGGAAATCTGGAAATTCGCGCTAATACTTCTGCTGCTACTATTGAAATTCCCATACTCAATGATGACCTCAATGAACCTGATGAAGCCTTTAAAGTAACCTTGTCTAATCCGACTAATGCTATCATTAATCCTGAGGGAGGGCAGGCAGAAGTTATCATTACTGATACTTTGAAAAGCAGTGATAATCGGACTTTACTTGACTACCCGGATATAGAAAACCTCACACTAATTGATACTAGCAATATTAACGGTACAGGTAACAATAGCAACAATATTATTACTGGTAATAGTGGTAATAATACCCTCAATGGGGCAGCCGGAATTGATACTTTGGTAGGTGGTTTAGGTGCAGATATCTTCATCTTCCAATTTGGCCAATCTACCATAGCAGCAAGCGATCAAATTACGGATTTTGCCATCAATAGTGATAAAATTGACTTATTAACTCAAGGCGGACTCGCCATGAATGCGCCTAGTAGTTTCAGTCGCGCTGCTGATAGCACTGTCACCACTTTACAGAATTTAATCAATCAGGTATTTACTGATGCCAATGGAGCCACTACAGGTAATCAAGAATTAGCGGTTAATAGTGCCGCCTTAGTGCAAGTAACAAGCGGTGCGATAGCTGGAACTTACCTCGTTATTAATGATAGCACGGCTGGCTTCCAATCCAGCAATGATTTATTAATAAATATCACTGGATTTACTGGTACTTTACCTGCTTTAGGGAGCATTACAGTGGGTAATTTCTTTGTTTAATTAAGTAGGCGTAGGGTGCGTTAGGCGGCTATCAATTCCGTCAAAAAACCAAAATTAACAAGCCGCCGTAACGCACCACCTCTATTATTAAATTGGTGCGTTACGCTATCGCGCTTCACACCCTACTGACTGCATAATTGCTTGCTCTACTTGATTGAGGTAATCAGATAAAAGTTTAAGCAGCATGATTTAATATTTGTTCTAATTCTTGACGCAAAGCAAGGTAATGAAGATAATCGTTTGCCCATTCTATAAATATTATATGATCTGATAATGTTCCCTGATTGTATTGGTTATAAAAATCTTCGGAATCCATTTTATGTTGGTTCTCATAAACGCTAAGTCGCTTGGCAACAGCAATCAAAGCATCTAAAGATGATGTATATTGAATGGTCTGTTTACGCATTTTTCTTTTACCCCAAAATAATGATATTTTGATTATAAACGATCGCACTCAAACAAAAACATAAATCGTAGTGGACTGACACACCTAATTTAGGTGTAGGGTGCGTATTTGCGGCTATCAATTCCGTCAAAAAACCAAAATTAACAAGCCGCCGTAACGCACCACCTCTATCATTAAATTGGTGCGTTATGCTATCGCGCTTCACACCCTACTGACTAATCTTTGTGTCTTTGTGGTTATGATTAATCAATCAACTCCCAATACTAATCAATCTATTCCCGTAGAGATAATTGCTTCCCGTAACTTCATCGATTGGTTAGAGTCTCAGCAGATTAGTCTGGCTTTTACTACCTATCAAAGTTCTCGACTGATGTTTTTAGGAGTTAACCCTCAAAGGGGGATGTCCGGATTTGAGCGTATATTTGACCGCGCCATGGGTTTATATGCTACCCCAGAAAGGATTTATCTTAGTTCCCGCTATCAAATCTGGCAACTAGATAATGTGCTATTATCCGAACAACTTTATGATGGTTACGATAAACTTTATATCCCCCGCATTAGTTATACTACTGGGGATTTAGATATTCACGATTTGGCAATAGAAAATCTATCTAAAAGAATTATATTTATCAGTACCATGTTAAATTGTCTGGCAACAGTCAGCGATCGCCATAGTTGCATTCCTCTATGGAAACCGTCGTTTATTTCCGCTTTAGTCAATGAAGATCGTTGTCATCTCAATGGTTTAGCTTTGGTAGATGGGAAGGCGCGTTATGTTACCGCTTGTAGTCAATCAGATGTGGTGGATGGGTGGAGAGACAGAAGACAAACTGGCGGTTGTGTCATTGATATTCAGTCTAATGAAGTGATTGCTACTGGTTTATCTATGCCTCATTCTCCCCGATTTTATCAGGGTAAGTTATGGTTATTAAATGCGGGTACGGGTTACTTTGGTTATATTGATCAAGACAAAGGCATTTTTGAGCCTGTTACTTTTTGTCCTGGTTTTCTGCGTGGTTTAGCATTTGTCGGAAATTATGCCATTGTTGGATTATCTAAAAATCGTGGGGTAGATAAGACTTTTTCGGGGTTAATCTTAGATGATAATTTAATGGCTAAAGAAGCAGATCCTCGCTGTGGTCTGCTAATTATTGACTTGAAAACAGGTGAAGTTGTTCACTGGATACGCTTAGAAGGTGAAGTGACTGAACTTTATGATATACAAGTCTTAGAAGGAGTTAAACGTCCCCAAGCTTTAGGATTTCAAAATGATGACATCAGTAAAATTATTACTCTTGATCCTATTTCTCCTTTAGTTGGAGGAAATCTAGCAAATAATCAGCCTGATACTTCGCCAGCAGATACCCTTTATCAGCAAGCATACACCTTGCAAAAACAGGTTAAGCTTGAAGAAGCGATCGCTCTCTATCAACAATTAATTAATCAATCTCCCCAATATGCAGCCGCTTGGCATCAGTTGGGGGTAATTATGGATAGTTTAGGACAAATTGATCAGGCTATTTTAGCTTATAAACAAGCTTTACTTATTAACCCTAATTATGCAGAAACTCACAATAATTTAGGAATAATAGCAGTTAGCAAGGGAAATTTAGACGAGGCTATTATTTGCTTTAACCAAGCTATTCGTAGCAATCAAAACTATGCTTTTGCTGAGAATAATTTAGGTTTAGTCTTACAAATGCAGGATAAGTTAGGGGATGCTGCGGTCAATTTTCAAGAAGCAATCAGGAAAAACCCTAATTATCCAGAGGCACGCTTGAATTTAGGCAATGTGTTACAACTACAGGGAAAAATTGAAGAAGCGATCGCTTATTTTCAAACAGCAATTAAACTTAATCCTAAGTATATTAAAGCTTATAATAGTTTGGCTTTAGCATTAGGAAGACAGGACAAAGTAGAAGCAGCTATGAGCGTATTTAAGCAAGCTTTAGCTATTCAACCTAATTCCCCAGAGGCTTTCGCTTGCTTATTTTCTATGAAGGAAATGACTTGTAATTGGGAGACAAGAGAAGCTGATTTAATTCAACTTTGGCAATTAACCAAAAAACAGTTACAAGAGGGAAAATCTAGCGCAGTAACTCCCTTTGATACCTTATATAAACCTTGGTCTGCTAGTCAACAGTTGAAAGTAGCTTGTAACTATGCTCAAGAGATTAAAAGACAATTAGCCTTAGGGACTAAACCCCTCAACTTTAACCATTCACGCACCCGATCTGGACGATTAAAAATAGGTTATTTATGCCATGATTTTCGTAATCATCCTACCAGTCATTTGATGCAAAGTGTCTTTGGTTTACATGATCGCAATAACTTTGAAATAATTGCCTATTCCTATGGTCCTGATGATGGTAGTGAGTATCGTCGTCGCATTGCCAATGATTGCGATCGCTTTTATGATATTGCTACTTTATCAATTACGGAATCTGCACAACGGATTTTTGATGATGGGGTGCATATTTTAGTTGATTTGATGGGATATATTGATAAAGCGCGGACGCAAATATTGGCTTTAAAACCGGCACCGATTCAAGTTAATTATTTGGTTTATCCGGGGACAATGGGAGCAGATTTTATCGACTATATTATTGGTGATGCCATAGTTACCCCACCGGAATCTGCTGATAATTTTACTGAAAAATTGGTAATTTTACCAGATAGTTATCAGGCTAATGATTATCAACAAATCATATCATCTAAACCGGTTACTCGTTCCCAGTATGGTCTTCCTGAATCGGGTTTTGTCTTTTGTTGTTTCAACCATACCTATAAAATTGAGCCGCAAATATTCACTGTCTGGATGGAAATTCTGGCCAATGTTCCAGGTAGTGTATTATGGTTATTTTCGAGAGTAGCTGAAGCTGAAGCAAATCTACGTCGGGAAGCACAAGCGCGAGGAATTGAGGGCGATCGCTTAATTTTTGCCCATCTCGAACCTAAGTCGGAACATTTGGCGCGGCATCAACTAGCTGATTTATTTCTTGATACTTTATACTATAATGCTCATACTACTGGGAGTGATGCTTTATGGGCAGGTTTACCGATTATAACTTGTTTGGAGGAGACTTTTCCTTCCCGTGTTGGTGCTAGTTTACTGACAGCTATTGGCCTACCTGAATTAATTACTAAGAATTTAGAGGAGTATAAAAATTTAGCGATTAATTTAGCAAAATCTCCTGATAAATTGCACGAAATTAAACAGAAACTAGCACAAAATCGTCTGACTTATCCGTTATTTGATACCCTTCGTTTTACCCGCAATTTAGAAAAAGCTTATCGGACAATGTGGGATATTTATGCTGCGGGAAAATCACCAGAGATGATCAGGATAGCCAATTGATCACTGGAATTATCAGGGTAAGCGCATCTTAACAATCCTTGACAAAATGAACTTTATCCCTCCGGGGTTTCACGGTACTTGACCAGAAAAATCAGAAAAAGTATCGGTATTTTTTTGAGGAATTAAAGCTTATTTTCATAGATTAAATTTACTTGACAAAATGACTTATGTGTGTTAATAAATTAAGTCCTAAAATTGAATTACCTTGCTCATTTAACAGGGGACTATAACAAGCGATCGCTCCCTGTTTTGGTACAATTGATAACAAAGCTCCACTAACTCCCGATTTAGTGGGAAACCCTACCTCAAGGGCGAATTGTTGGGAAGCTTCATAGAGTCCACAATTAGTCATAATTTCTAGAATAATTTCGCCAAAAGGAGCAGCTAAAATCAACTTACCTAAATTAGCAAGATCGGCAATTTTTCCAGATAAACAACAGATTTGATTGTAGGTTTCTAGAGCTAAATAACGATGACTGATATAACCATTTTTTTCTAATTCTAAGCTTAAAGCCTGATTGTGGGTATTAGGATAGGAGTGGACAGAATCAAGGACAGAGCGATCAATAAATAATTGACAATTACCCATTTCATTTAACCATAAAAGCAAATTTTTACAGCGAGATTCTGGCGTTTCTCCTGCTAATAAATCCGCCAATGAGATCGCACCACTATTAATCATAGGATTACGGGGAAAACCTCGATCCTCTTGCAGTTGAGTTAAGGAATTAAAAGGATAACTAGAAGCTTGTTTTCCCACGCGACGAAAAACAGCATCTTCCCCTAAATGAGTTAAAAGATATAATAACAAAAAAGGTTTAATCACACTCATCAAAGGAAAAGTTACAGTTTCATCTCCCCAAGACAAAATCTCCCCCTCAAGACAGTGAATCTGGAGAGCGAAAACCTCAGGATTAACTTGCTTCAAAACCGGTATATAATAGGGAGTCTGACCCTTCCTATCCGATAAATGCACTTCCCCGAGCCAAGCTTGTATATCTTCCACCCTTAATCTAGCTAATCGGTTCATTTTTTTAATCCATGTACTCAGTCAAAGAAGCAGAATCTATAATCTTAACTCAAATTCAACCCCAACACCCAACCGAAAAAGTTTCTCTAGGGGCAGCTTTTGGGCGCATTTTAGCCGAAGATATCAGCAGTGATTTAGACTTTCCCTATTGGGATAATTCCGCTATGGATGGCTATGCTGTCCGCTACGAAGATGTCAAAGACACTAACCCAGAAAATCCCGTTACTTTAAAGATTATCGCCGAAATTCCCGCCGGCAAAGTCCCCGAAAAAATTATTCAACCGGGAGAAACAGCGCGAATATTTACCGGAGCGATGTTACCCGCCGGCAGTGATACGATTATTATGCAGGAAAATACTCAAAAACAAGGGGAGCGAGTGGCGATTCTTATCCCTCCCGAAAAAATAGGTCTTTTCGTGCGTCAACGCGGCACATTCTATCGAGCGGGAAATACCCTATTAAAAGCCGGTATTGCCCTTAATTCCCCAGAAATGGCGGTTTTAGCCACGGCACAAGCTACCGAATTGACAGTTTTTTCCCGTCCCCAAGTGGCAATTTTCTCCACGGGAGATGAATTAATTAATCCCGATGAAACCCTACAAAAAGGTCAAATTATTGACTCGAATCGCTATGCTTTAACGGCATTTGTCGCCAGTTTAGGGGCAATTCCCAGGCCTTTAGGTATAATAAAAGATAATCCTGATCTTCTCAGAGAAACTATCAAAAAAGCCATTAATTCTAGTGCTATCGTCCTTTCCACTGGAGGCGTTTCTGTGGGAGATTACGATTATATCGAGGGAATTTTAGGGGAATTAGGGGGAGAAATTCTGATTGGCAGCGTTGCTATTCAACCGGGTAAACCCTTAACCTTTGCTACTTTTCCTAACGGTTGTATTTACTTTGGTATCCCCGGTAATCCCGTCTCTGCTTTAGTTTGCTGTTGGCGCTTCGTACAAATGGCCATTAAAAAATTATCGGGATTGACAGATTATCAGAACAAATTTCTGCGAGTTGTCACCCGCGATACTCTCAAATCTAAGGGACAAAGAGAAGTTTATCTCTGGGGAAAAATAGAAATTATCGAGGGAGTTTATCAATTTCAACTTGCTCCCGGACAACACAATTCGGCTAATTTAATTAATTTAGCGGGTACTAATGCTTTAGCCATAATTCCCCAGGGTAAAACTACCATACAAGCGGGAGAAACAGTAGAAGTTATGACTGCACTTACCCTTTGAGAGCCAGTTTCAGATTTTGGCAAGGGTTCTTTTTTTGACTTGATCTCCTTCTCGGCAAGAATCAGGTCGAAGAACAGCAGCTGGGGAATTATACTAGCTAGGGCTAAAAGTCTTGGAGAGCCTGGGTTAAAATTTAATTTTTTAGTATTTCTGTATGGAGGAAGTCCAAGAATACTGACTCCCGAATACCGACTCCTAACCCCCAAACTTTTTCAGCAGACCCTAACTATATATTGGCCTCAAAAACGGGACAATAGCCTTCGGCAACCACTTTAAAACCGTAGAGAGGAGAAGCGGGATTCCAACAGCGCTGACTTTTGTAGTGGACACAGACACGACAGCAATCCATCTCCTCTAAAGCTTTGGTGGTGCGATTGGGAATCTCGCTTAATAATTCCCGTTGGGAGACTCCCCGCAATAATAATTCTTCCCCTTGCCAGCGCGCTTCCACCAGTCCCGTATCGGCGAAATTACTCCACCGGGGATCCCGGGTGATCGGCTCTGGTAAGGTGATAGTGATGATCGAATCCGATTCATTTAATTCTCCCTCATAGTGACTGGGGGCCGGGGGTGTCGGTTGCAAAAAGCGATCGCCAATAGGCAATTCCACCAGGGTTCCCACGGCCGGAGAATGGAGTTGATAACGGCTTTGTAATTCTTCTAAACTGGTCAAATCCGCTAGATATAGGGGCGAGCCATGGACGAACATGATATGCTGCGGTCGCAGGTTATGGATTAGTTGGGTGGTGTTGCGACTATCGCTATGTTCGGCCAGTAGATAGGTTTCTTGGCTAATTAATCCCGAACGCTGTGCCGCTTTTAATCGGGGATTCTCCAGGTTGATATCGTGCAGGTGTTGGGGAGCTAACATTAACCAAGGTTTATCCCCTTGCAGATATTTACTCACCTCCTCTAGGCGATCGATTAGTAAAATGATCGGAGTGGTTCCCCCTAGAGGTGTCGGTTTTTCTGGCAATCTTCGCAACCGGGGACAGATGCGCTCATCCCAAAATAAGGGCTGATGTTTGGCAAAATTTTGCACAGAGGCAGGAAATTGTGGCAAGATTTCTAGGTAGGCATCGCAAGCTTTAGCGATCTTGCCCCCAACCCAGATATCAATGTCGCGGCCCGTGAATTGGTGGTGCGATCGCAGTAATTTTAAAATTTCCTGACCCAATCCCAAAGCGGGGACGGGTAGTAGGACATTTTGCCCCTCGGCGATCGCATGATAGATGCGATTCATCAACTGTTTTTCCTGCTGTCGTCGGTGGGGATGGCGCTCTGTGCCGTAACTGCCTTCAATAATCAGTACATCGGGGGATATTCCCCGCAGCAGATCGATCGATAATCCTTCCACCAGTTGAAAATTAGATAGGGAAAAATCGCCGGTATAGAGGACCTTATAGGTGCGTTTGGGGGTTTTGTAGGTGAAGAGAACTACAGCAGCCCCAGGTAGGTGGCCGGCCGGAAAAATCTCGACGGTGAGATCATCGAAGAGAGTGATCGGCGATCGCCATGGCCAACCCTGACAGAAACTGCCGATTTCCTCGACAGAATCGGGCCATTGTAGGGGCAGCAGTTGTACTGTCACCTCGCTGGCATAAACTGGCAATTGGGGATAGGTCTGATGGAGAGCCATTAACCCACGGATGTGATCGCTGTGGGCATGACTACAGAACACCAGATCCACGGGTGGTTTTTTGTTTTGGGTCAGGGGTTGCATATCGGCCAAACCGCAATCTAAAAGTAGGCGATAGGGACCGATTTTCAGGAGGAGACAAACCCCTTCCGACGCGTGACCGACACCAAAAGGTAAACAGGATAAAAGGGATTTTGACCCCCAGACAGCAGTAGAGCGTTGAACCATGGCAACCCTGATTATGATGACTGGTTAGTGAGCCGAACCATTGCCATCGTAGTTATCGCTATCGTAAAAACCGTTGCGGGTGCCGAAAAAGAGACAAGAGACGGTGAATACAGCCGTTAATGCCAACAGGATTAATTTGATGTCCATATAATTAGTGCAACTCCTCAGAGGGTATCTCCCCTCATACTAACCCAACTTTTTCGGTTGTTAGCAGCTAGGTTTTGAATTTGTCCCTGGGCGCTCTACCTCTTTTCATAATCAAACCTCTTGCATAATTAATTTTTGAGGGTTCAAAAACGGTAAAAACAAGGATTAAATTGCATAAAATCTGTAAATAGACCATTTATTTGAGACGAGGGACTGAATCATCTCCGCTGTCAAAGCGCATCAACCTGATGCGAGAAAAATTGATTTTTGTAAATAATAATTTCAACGCGCTCGCTACTAGCATAGGATAGAAACGTTGAATTTCCAGGAGGGGTGATGATGAAAGACAGTTCTATATTCCGACGTTTCCCGCAGGTATTCGCGGGTTTATCGGTGCTATCGATCGCTCTCGTCTTGAGTTCGTGGATAGCGGCGCGCTCCCTCTTAGCAGTGAAACGGGCCAGCGATGTTTTTGTCGTGACCGGTTCGGCAAAAAGGGCGATCACATCCGATTATCTTCTTTGGCGTTTGTCGGTTTCCAGTCAACAACCGACTGCCCGCGACGCCTACCGCGATCTGACCATGCAAACCGAGCGGATACGAGCTTATCTCAAAGAAAAACAAGTTCCCGACGACGCAATCACCACCAATGCGATCGAGACGATGCCGATTCCCGAAGTAACGACTAACGGCCAGGAGACCGGGCAAATTCTCGCCTATCGCCTCACCCAACGCTTCGAGATTCGAGCAGGCGATGTGACCCGTTATACGGAACTTTCTAGGCAGGTAACGGAATTGATCGAGGAGGGAATTAACCTCGTCTCCGAACCCCCCCAATACCTTTACACCCAACTGGATAAGCTGCGGGTGGAAATGGTGGCGGCAGCGACCAAGGACGCAAGAGCGAGAGCCGAAGCGATCGCCGGTAGTACCGGCAGTCGGGTGGGAAGGGTGCGCGATGCGAAAACGGGAGTTTTTCAGATCACCTCGCGCAATTCCACTGACGTGAGCGATTCGGGAATTTACGACACTTCCTCGATCGACAAAGATATTACTGCGGTGGTTTCGGTGACGTTCGGGATCGAGTGAATTACAACACAATCCTTACTGCTGTCTAGGCAGGGAAGCCTCTGTGCTAGAGCTAGACTTGACGATGAGAGCAATGGGAACTAGGCCAATCCGCTTGGCTGAGATTAGGGTTTCCAAGACTAATCTCGCAGATTTTGCGCTTTTGACGCTTCCTTTGGCACGTTTACCGTCTGATGCTAAATCCTGTTATAATAGGGTAAATAAAAACCAGGAGATAAAATGCCGAAGAAAGCTTACTTAGCTGAACATCTAAGTTCAGAGGAACTGAAAGATAGATACAGAAGTAGTCAAGACTCAGTGGAAACAAGAAGATGGCACTTATTGTGGAAAATATCCTTAGGATGGACAATCAAAAATGCGGCAGTAGCTGTGGGATTAGATTATCAATATAGTTTTAGAATTCTCAAAAGATATAATGAATTAGGAGAAGAAGGAGTTACAAATCTCAAGAAAAAAAGTGTGGAACATCGGAGAGGAAAAGAACCTTTATTGAAGGAAGAACAGTTGCAAAAATTAAAAGAAGAACTGAAAAAACGTCCTGCCGATGGAGGAATCTGGACAGGTCCGAAGGTGGCTAGATGGATAGAAAAGGAAACGGGACGAGAAAAAGTTTGGAATCAAAGGGGATGGGATTACTTAAAAAAAGTGCGGTTATTCTTGTCAAAAACCGAGGCCAAAACATAAAAAGCTAACCCCAGTTAAACCAGAAAAATTTAAGCAGAATTTACCAGTAAAATTTTAATATTAAGACATAAATTTCCCAATGCTCAGAGAGAAGTTAAAAACTGTAAGTTGCCGATGGAATCATGCTCGATTTTCTACTGTGCTGATTCGCCAGAATTACAGCCAGCCGAGAGGTTGTGGTCTCTAGTAGATGAATCCCTGGTTAATGAGCATTTTGAAACGATGGAAGAAAGGGAAGAACAATGACTTATGATTGATTGTTATCAGCTTTTCAAAACAGGATTTGGCATTAAAAGTCAGACAGAGGAATAATTCCACAGGCTTGAATTTTGTTTAAAACGAGGTGAAGTTGCCACAATAACCAATTGCCAACCCTCCAGAAAGCCAAGGAGTTTTGATGGTCAGAAACCTCCCCAGATGGGGAACAAAGATTTTCTTCAAAAATCAGCCAATGAACGGGTAAATGACCGAGGGGAGAATTCGGATCTAATTGAAAGTTTAGTTGCTCATAATTGAGCCATTGACCCTGCTGCCGCCAACCTAGGCGCTCGCCAAGTTTCTTTTGAGTTTCATAATCCACTAAACCACCGAGACTAGAGAAAATAGCTTGCTGAATACTAAAACCGAAATGACCGTTACTATAATGGAGCCAAAGTTGATCAATTTTTTTCAGTTCCGAACAAGGTAATTGAGCAATATCTTGAGGATAAACCTCATTCCAGTAGGTCTTACCCAAAATTTTCAATAGTAGTTTGGTCGTTTGGCGATCAGCGGCTTGCCACTGTTGCTTTCTTAGCAAATCTTGTAATTGATTATAATCAATATCCGCCGATTCTTGAGTTAAGATATTTGGGGAAGTCTGGGGATTTTTAGAACTAGAAGATTTGTCAAGACTGTTTTGAGTGAATTGAGAAACAACTATTGCCGGGGGAGTTTTTGGCCTAGTGTCTTTTTGACAAGCCTCTTGTTCTGCTAAATGATGAGATAATTTATTGATGGTTTTTTCTAGGGAAATAAATTGTGCTGACCATTCACTTTCATTGAATAAGTAATCATTAACTTGGCCAGAGGACAAAGCATCTTTTAACCTTGCTTCTTTCTCGTAACCAGTCGCCAGGAAATTGAGCAAAAACTCAGAATTCATGGCGGAATCTGACGTTTCTAACAGATCAGGCTGAGGTATAAAAATATTATCTACTAAATACTTAATTTCTCCCACTGTTGCATAAAATTCTTCATCCACCTTAATAACTTCTTCTATTAATAATTGAAAAGGAGCAAAATAGTCCTGTAAGTAGTTTTCAAAATTAACCGCATTTTGGGCAAGATCAGCAATTTCTTGGCGAACCCGTTGAGCTCTGAGTTGATAATGATTTAATTCCTCATAAATTTTGAGTTCTTGGATAATTGTTTGCACAATTTTTTTCTGATTTTGAGTATCCTCGGCTAATTTCTGAACTCCTTCCCCTAGCAATTTAGTTTTTTTCAACATCAAAAAAGATGTTTTTCCCAGTAGCAAAATTGCCCGAAAATTTTCCTGTTTTTCCAGCTTGAGTTGCTCGAGAATATTTTGATTGTTATTATTTTTAATTTCCAGTTTTATTCTCTCGTAGTCTAAGATTTTTAATTCTTGATATTTTTGGGAAAATAAAATTTTTAGATTGTCACTGAGTTGCAGTAAAAAACGATAATATCCTTCTTGATAGAGTTCTAGTCCATTAATTAATGAATTATAGTCTTTAATTAATAACTGAGTCTCGAGCAAGATTTCCTGTTGAGTAATTTTTTCTTTTCGTTTGATAATCTTACCAAAATAGTAATGGTAGCGAACTCCTTCCTGAATTAATTTCCGACGTTCCTTGATGATTTTCTGAAAATTTTTTAAGCATCTATTCTTAAAAACAGGAAGTTGATAGCTTTGCTCATAAATGGCAATCTTTTTATAGGTCATCAGATGTTGAGAGTTCCTATTTAGCATAGCTATCTTAGACCAAAAAATTTCTCAATACTTAGCAATAATTATTCGCTTCCCCCAGCTATTGCAAGAGGGAGCAATCCCTAATTAAACATTTTCAACGACAACTGTTCCATTTTCAACAACTGTTTCATTTTCAACAACTGGTTCCTTTTCAATAACTGGTTCATTTTCAATAACAACTGTTTGAGGACTTTCAGGAGTTGGATCAGTTACCGTTTCTGGCTGCTTTACTGTCTGTTCTTGATGCTCGGTTAAGTGTTTTTTGGTTTTTAATTTCAAGTCATCAGTCAGAGGTAAACTATCAATTTCAGCCAAAAGTGTTTCCAGAGATTCTTTTTTACTTCGCTCGGCGTAAAAAGCATTGAGAACCGCTTCAATTCCGTACTCGGCGATCGCATCTCCTAAGACAGTCACCAACCCCATCGCTCCGATACCCAGAAAAACGACAAAGGGTTGTCCGAGGGTGAGAATTAGCACGATGACAGCAATAATAGCCGAAGCTAAATAAGCACCAGCAACTTTTTTAATAATGTTATCAAGTTCCATAAAAATCACCTCAAATTTTTAGCGAAGGATTAGTTTAATTGTAAAGCAAGGTTAATCTGTCTGTTGCTCGCTGTCAAGTAAAGCTTGAAGAAAAGGTTCAAGACTTTTGGGACGATAATCGGAAAAAGCCTTTAATCGTTTTACCACACTGTGATGAACGGTGACAACTTTGCCATTGAAAGTTCGCCATTCTTCCCCTCCCAATGCCGCCAATCCCTTAACCGCATTATCGAACTTGATGGTGGGGTCTAGTTTAATTTGGAATTCCTCAGATTCAGGGAGGGTTGAGTTAAACTCTAATCCCAATTTTTTGGCTTGATTAATCATCCATTGTAACGGGTAATCGGCAAGTCCTTGATATTCTTTTTTGCCACCGCCTAGACAGGTATGTTCACCGACAAACAAAACTTCTTTGACAACTTGTTCGGGATTTTCGGGGTTGGCTTTGATCGGAGTCGAAGGGAAGTTTTTACGTTTTTCATCAATGGCAACAGCCTGAAAAGCATTCTGGATAATCGGACTTAATTTTGTGTTACTAAATTCATATTTTTTATGATAAAACTTAGCCAGGGGAAACCAAGGAGTTAAATCGGGAATACCAAAATCCCCCACGGTATCCCAACAACCTAACATCTTAACTGGAATACGCTCTTGAAGATCTTCCTTTTCTGTCTCAATTTTTTTAGCATTAGCGGCACGGAATTGTCGAGCTTTAGCACTATCAGCACTAACGGTGTGGTCCCGATAGAGTTGATAAGCCTGGGGAATTGCTTGAAGCTTAGAGCGTTTTAGGATTCCACATTTATCGATAAAACTGGCCAAACAACGAACGATATATGCTCCTCGACTAAAACCTAACAAATAAATTTCATCCTCGCTTGTGGGATTATAGTTAAGGACAAGAAAACGATAGGCATCTTGAATCATCCGATCGAGGCCGCAGCCAAAAGTTTCATTCCCTAAATTTTTAATAAATTCGTTGTCTTCGGGGCCGCCATAACCTGATAAAAAGATGATTTGGGGGGTTTGATCCTCGGCAATATGCTTAATAGATGTGGCGAATTTAACCACATTGGTGGGATCAGCACTGACCGAGTCTTCCCAAGAACCATCACAACAAACAATTAACCGTTTTTTCTGGCTTGAGTTAGTGACTATAGCGGGTTCAGAAATTGCCGTTTCAGCAATCTCCTCAATTTCATTGCTCTCGTTGTTGGCAAGAGCAGCTTCTTCGGTGATTATCGTTGATTCTGGATTCTCTTCCGGGGAAGGTTCTTGATGTTCGGCTGGAGCATTCTGTTCAATCGCTTCTTCTTCTTCAAGGGAGTCAAAAATTTCGTTGACCATTGTTATCCTTTTCGCATTCCTTCTAGCTTTACTGCTAGTCTGAGTTTTTGATTTAGGGATCGAGGTTGATTTAGAGGGAAGACTATCTAGTTGCCAGGTTGTCCCATAAAGAACACCATGATTACCATAACTTGTTTGATCCTCAGCACTGCCATTGAGTGATAAATAAGTGACTAAGCCAACGTCATCAACCCCGGGAGATTGATACATCGTTTTTTGGATTTCTTCTTGGCTAAGTGCTTGATTCCAAAGAGAAAATTCAGCGAGACAACCTTGCCAATAATGAGCGGGATTAACAGAGGCCCCCAAGATAATTTTTTCAATCCCGGTTAAGGACCGGTTATGACCGTTGCCACGATGCCAAATGATCCCATTGCGATAGATCAACATTCGGCCTGTGGCGGCATTTTTGACAAAGGCCCAATGAGTCCAGTTATTATAATCCTTAAGCTTGACTTTTTTTTCAATTCGATCGAAACCTTCTTCATTACCCGCATCCCAAAAAATCGCAGGTTTCACGGCATCACCCCAGGGCAGAGTAATATGTAGGACGCGGTTATTTTCCTGATTAACAGCTTCTAAAAGAGTCGTTTCTGTAGCTAAATTATTTTCCCCTTTTGCCCAAAATGTAATGGTAATACTTTGATCGATGTCGAGAAATCCCCGGGATAGCTCCATCTGATCATCAATGCCATTAAATTTTAGTACAGAGCGTTGTTCAGCCATTGGTTTTGTAATTGCCCAGGGGAGAAAGAGGTAATCAGGGGTTCAGGGACTCTGACCAATAAGAGACTGACCTATCCGTTGCGGTCTTTCTGAACCCTACCGCCTAGCTTACCACATTTTAATCATCTAGCGATATAAGTGAGAAGTTTTCGTAAAATTTAGTTTCAATAGCCTCTCATCCTATATTCTTACTCAATTCTTGTTGGTAGAAACTGGCAATTAAATTGCTGGCATCCTCAGACAGCTGGCGGGTTTGTCCAGGTTCTGGGATCGATTCGCGGTCCGGCTATTGGCCTGATTATATCAATCTTTTGCAGCCAGAGAGCTTAAGGTGAGATTTTAAGCCACTTTAAGATTTGAGGATTTTTGTCATAACGATAGGTAAAACCATCCTTGGCTAGGATCAAATTTCCGCGACTAGCTTTACTACGAACACTAGAGAGCGATAAGTCGGTTAATAGTTTCATCTCTTGATGAGAAAGTCCCTCAAGAGACTGATCTGTTTCTGGAGATTCTGACCCATGATTAATGGTAATATCAGGTTTTACAGAATTGTTCTTAGGGGTATTAGTAAACATTTCTTGCGCTTTCTTAAGGCGATAATCCTCAACGGTCGAGAGTTCCCAACTAGAGTTAGCCGAGAGTTCTAGAACCCATTGATGATAATTAAAGAGACTTTCTCGATGACCGACACTAATAAAAGTTGTCTTACGAGCTTTTAATTGCTCATATAGAATCCTTTCGTTGACTAAATCTAGGGCGCTGGTTGCTTCATCTAAAATGATAAAACTGGGGGGATTAACTAAGAGCCGAGCAAAGGCTAGACGTTGTTGTTCTCCTAGGGAGAGAATGTTTTCCCAGGGTTTTTCAGAGTCAAATTCATCCACCCGACTTAGGGCGTTTTGTAAATTGACTTGTTGCAATACTGCTTGAATTTCGCTATTAGTTATCTGACGCTCGGTCTGAGGATAGAGCAGTTGTTCGCGTAAGGTTCCTAAGATAATGTAGGGACGTTGGGGTAAAAAGAGAATTTCTTCAAGGGGTGGCCGTATTAAACGTCCGGTACCGGAATTCCATAAACCCGCGATCGCTCGTAGGAGGGAACTTTTGCCGCGGCCACTAGGGCCAACAATCAGTAATCCTTCACCGGGTTGAACAGAAAGAGATAGATCTTCGACAATTACCTGCTCATAGTCGGGAGTTTGTAAAGTGACTTTCTCAAAGGCAAAATGATTTTCTTCTATAGTTTTGATCGTGTTGATATTCTCCGGTTGTTGAGTGACGGTTTCTAGGGCAGTCGCAAATTCATTTAAACGTTCAACATAACTAGAAAATCGTCCCGAAATGCCAAATTCAGTGATCAGGTCGCCCAAAGAAGTAGCGAATATATAACAGGCTGTGGAAGCTTGTTCCACCTGTCCATAATCGATCTCACCTCTAATATACAAAGGTCCAAGAATTAAGAAGGGAAATACTTGAATAGCGGCTTGATAGCCCCTAGCAAACAGTTCGTTCCCTCTTTCCCAATCAATTTTATCGAGAGTATCTTCTAATACCTTTTTAAATCTTCGCTGAATGATATTTAATTCTTCTTTCTCCCCCCGAAAAAAAGCGATGGATTCAGCATGATTCCGAACGTGAGTTAACGCATAATTATAATCAGCTTTTGAAGCTAATTGCTTTTCATTGATCTTGATTAATTCTTGATTTAAATAAAGGGCGATAAAATTACCGATGACTGTATAAATAAGTAACGGAATAGCAATCCGCTCAGAAATCGTCCAAATCACCACTAAAAAGACAAGCATCTTCAGGCTTTTTTCTAGAAAAGATGAGAAAAAGCTAAGAGCATTACTGGTGATCGGTTCAATTTCTTGAGCAATGCGTTGATCGGGATTATCAATATCAGATTTGAAATTAATTTTATAATAGGCACGCTTATGGAAGTATTTAGTTAAAACCTGACCATTTAGCCATTCATACCAATCCAAAGCAATTTTTTTGGAAATATTTTTACTGTAACCGACTAGCAGTGTCACCAGGATCAGCCCAATCACATAGGCGATCAATTCCTGATTAAATCTGGCATAGTCTCCCTGTTGTACAATTGCGTCAATCAAGCGACGAATAGCAAAACTATTAAAAAGCGTTACGACTACTAGACCGAGGATTAGAAAAAGTAGCAAAAATAGCATTCCCCAGCCACGAATTACTGCGGGAAAGCTTCTTGTTCCTGGTTCGGTCGGATACCAGTAAGGTTGAGTGATCGCCTTGACATCTTTCAAAAATTGGTTAAAAGAAGCAAGTGCATTTTTATTTTCAGCAACTTGGGTTGACATATTTTCAAAAAAAAGGGTTGACGCTATTGGTAGTCGGGCAGCAGTTGAGCCTCTGCTAGTTTAACATTTTTGTCTCATATTTTTTCCAAGCAAGTAAATAAGTAGAGATCAGGGATAAATCGAGAGGATGACAAACGATGGAGCTACTGGCTAATCCTTCCATGGTTTGACAAGCATCGAAGCGAGGCTTTGTCTGACTAATCATTTTAGCTGATTTTAAAATAATTGGGAACCAAGAACTAACGGCTTTTTCTCCTCCCCGCTCAAAAAGGTAATTTTCAACCATTACTAACCAATTTTTATCGGATACCGCTTCAGTGGCATAACCACAGGCATTAATTAGTTCAAAAAGTCTCTGCCATGAAATTGATTCAGGATTAACTAAATGAAAGGTTTTTCCTAAAAGTTGCTTTTGCCTTGAGAGATAAACAATAGCTTTACTGGCATAGTCCATGGGAATAATATTTATATCCACATCAAAAGTGGGAAATTTTTCTGATTTAATACATATTTGAATAAACCTAAAAAAGAAATTATTGGATTTTCGATAAATTCCAGTTTTGCTGTCACCCATAATTCTTGTAGGTCGATAAATAGAGACGGGCAAACCTCTTTTTTGAGCTAGGTGTATTAATTCTTCAGCAACCCATTTGCTTTGTTTATAGCCCGTATTTAAACTGGGAGAAAATCGAGGAAATTCTGTCTCTCTAATGGGTGTATCTTGTCTATGAGCCTGACTAAAAAAAATGGCCAGTGTCGAGATAAAATGAACAGGTTTAGTTTTTCTTAGTCCGGCTAACTTAAGAATTTCTTGAGTTCCCAGAACATTAACCGCTTTCATTTGATAGTAAGGGGGGATCGGGTCGTTTTGTGATCCGTTATGATAAATAACATCAATCTCGCTGGCTAATTGACAAAACTCTTTCTCAGAAAGACCTAGCAATGGTTGAGACAAATCGCCAAGCATCGGGATAATACGAGCCTCAAAATGTTGCTGCCAAAGTTGGTAAGATTGGAGGTTTTCTTTTAGTCGCTGTTTACCAGTTTCTAAAGTATGACAACGAATTAAACAATAGATATTAGCGGTGGTTTGATCGAGCAGTTCCCTGAGCAAATAAGCCCCTAAAAATCCAGTAGCACCAGTTAAAAAAATTGATTTTGGCTCGTCAAAATTGTCCTTGAGAGGACTGTCAAAACTGATATCAGGATTAAGAATAGCCTCTGTTTTTAAATCTGGAATACATTCTTGATTGCTCATTATTTGCTAGGACATATCTAATTTAATTTAGGGAGTGGACTTGCTTCAATCAAACTCTGCACAGGCATAGTGTCAATAATTCTATCTATTTGAAATCCAGCCCTTGTCAATAGGACTTTTAATTCATTTTCTGAGCGAATTTTTCCTGAATGAAGCATCCATAACTGTAGATCAGCTAAATTATCTCTCCAATAAATCTTGCGGATAATTCTTTCTGCGATTAATAATCGAGATGTGGAAGGCATATACTGGCGACAGTTTTTGAGAATATCAACCACTTGTTGATCATTCCAACTGAGCAAAACTTGCTTGAGTAAATAAACATCAGCTAGGACGGGAACCGATTCAAAAAAATCTCCACTTATCAACTCACAGCGTTCGCTTACCCCTTCCTGTTTCAATAAATTTTTGGCTTTTTCAAGGGAGTATGGCTGTTCAAAAAGTATCCCTTTTATTTGAGGGTAACGTTTTAAGATAGCAGCAATCAGTTTTCCCTGACCGCCACCAATATCTGCCAATACTTCTACGGAGGAAAAATCATAAGCTTCTAATATTTTGGCTATTTGGAATGTGGTTATATCATTCATTGATTGATCATAAACTTTATTTTGGCTAGGATTCTCTCGATGGTACTCCTCAATATCAAGACCATACATGGCTTTAAAAGCTCCTTCACCAGTCGTTAAACTTTGGGTAAAATTGCCCCAACAAGCATAACTTTCTTCTATCTCGGTAATTAGCCAGTTGCGTAAAGTTCCCACTTGATCATCCCTTAGATAAGCCGCTAAGGGAGTATTTTGAAAATAATCCGGTTGATTTTCTTGCAAAACTCCTAAACTGACCAAAGTTCGTAAAAGACGATAGAGAGAATCAGCATGAGTGTTAGTTTCCGTCGCTAATTCTTGATAGTGTTTTGAGCCATCTCCTAACAAATCAAGAATCCCTAATTTTACAGCAGCATAAATACATTGACTGATCTGAAACCCCCTAATCATCAGTAAAACGGTGTCTCTAGGAGATATTTGATTTGGGGTTTCTCTGGGAAGATTAAACATAATTTAATGACCTTTTTGATTGAGCTTACGGATTCCCTAAAAAGGGTATTTTTTGCTAAGAATAAATCCTTGGCTAAATTATTAACGATTTTACTTTAGTTGTCAACAATTCTAGGCTTGACTGTATTATTCCCTCAGTTTGAACCAGAAACAGCAAAAACGAGAGCCTCTTGCTCAATTCTTTGGTCAGGGTGACTTACTGAATTAGCCGCACCTTTGGAAATAGTAACCGCCGCCAGAGTACAAGAGTATTTAGCTGTTGGTAGCAGACTGTTTTGACCGATCATCTTTAACACACCTCAACCAATTTTAAAGACTGTTTTACTTGCTTGAAAGTTAACTCTAACTTTTCCACCAATTCATCACATTGACTTTCTGTGATAATAAAGGGTGGCGAAATTAAGATATGGTCTCCATCGACTCCGACACCAGTACCAAACCTTCCTCTGAGTATTAATCCATTTTCTAAGCCTAGTTGCATAATTTTTTCAGTAATACCTAGAGAACGAGAAAAAGGTTGATGATTGTCTCGATTTTTAACAAATTCAATTCCTATTAATAATCCTTCCCCCCGAACATCGCCTATGATTGGCTCCCGTTCAGCCAGTTTTTCTAATTGATGTTTGAGGTATTTACCCATCACTGCACATCGTTCTATTAAATTATGTTTAGCCATATAGTTCTGCACAGCTAAAGCCGCAGCGCAACTAATAGGATGACCGGCATAGGTAAACAATGACAGGGGTATATTTTTAGTTGCATTGTCAAATACTTCCCGAACCCGTTGATGAACAATAACTGCACCAATGGGAGCGTACCCGCTGCTTAAGGCTTTCGTGGCTGTAATTATATCGGGAATTGCCGCCCAATGGTCAACGCCAAAGTTTTTACCCGTTCGACCAAAACCCGTGATAACTTCCTCAGAAATCCAAAGAATATCATAGAAATCACAAATTTCTCGCACTTTTTCATAATAGCCAGGAGGCGGAACAATGGCACTCCCGGCACCGCCAATAATCGGTTCAGCCACGAAAGCTGCTATGGTATCTGCTCCTTCTTGTTCGATTATTCTTGCTAGTTCATTAGCACAAGTTAATTCACAACTGGGATAGGTAAGTTTATAGGGACATTGATAACAGTGAGGTGCTTGAATATGGGGAAAATTTAAGAGGTCAAAGGGTGATAAACTTTCTCGCACAAACCTACTACCAGTCATGGCGAGAGTGGCAATTGTATGTCCGTGATAGCTATGCCAACGAGAAATAATTTTGTATTTGCTGGCTTTGCCTCGTAGTTTATGGTAATAAAGAGCTATTTGAAAAGCCATTTCATTAGCTGTTGAACCACTGGTGACAAAACCGACTCTATCCATACCTTCGGGAGCCATTGTTGTCACCACATTAGCTAACTTTTCTTGGGGTTCACTGGTAAATTGAGCCTTATGAATAAAACACAGTTGACGAGCTTGTTCTGCCATGGCATCGGCCACTTCTGTGACACCATGACCGATGGAAATAACATGAGTCCCCCCGATGGCATCTAGATAGGTTTTTCCCTCTGAATCATAAACATAAATACCTTTTCCCGATTCTGCCATTAAACAGGTATTATGCCAACGAGTTGTATTGAAAACGTGGGATTGATCGGTTTTCATTGATTGACGATTACCTCTAATAAATTTTCAAAATTTGACGCTATCCTAGCGATGGTATCCGCTTCAAACAAATCTTTTTTATACTTCCACCATAGCTTAATAACAGTTCCGGAAGGGGTATTTTTTTTCCAGAACAATACTCCTAAATCTACTCTTGCCATTGATAATTTAAGCGGTATGGGGGTGACATTCAAACCCGATAATTCTAAATGCTCTGTGGGAGCTTTTTGCAAAAAGTCTAAATACACTCTAAAAAAGCGTTTATTTCGCTCTATCGGCGGGTCAAAGGTTTTGGCGATTTGCTCAAAAGGGACATCTTGGTGAGTGATAACAGCAAGCATCTCCTGTTGAACCCGTTTTAATAGGTGGAAAAAGTGGTCATTTTCGCCAAAATCAAGTCTTAAAAGCAAGTGCTTCCCAAAATCTCCCATGACAGATGCAAATTGCTGCTGATTGCTATCAATCGCTGGAACGCCGATAACGAGACTTTCCTGAGGAGCGTACTGATGGAGTAAAAGTCCAAAGGTAGTGGCGATGGTGGTAAAAAAAGTCACTTTTTGTTTCTGACTCAAAATTTCTAACTGAGTAGTCAGTTCAGGAGAAATCTCTGTTTCTAGGGTGGCCGCCTGGAAGCTTTGCACCTCTGGTAGCGGTCTGTCAGTGGGAAGATTTAAAGGTTGGGGTTCTCGACTTAACCAATGTTGCCAATAGTCGCGCCTTATTTTTAGTCCTTCTTCTGTAAGAGATTGACGTTCGGCAATCACATAATCGCCATACTGTAGGGGTAATTCGGGCAAAGGAGAAGGGTTATCAGAGAGGAAAGTATCGTAGAGAAGGCTCAATTCTGGCATTAATATTTCCGAAGATTGTTCATTGGCCAGCATCATGTGTAAACCGATCAGCAAAATATGAGACGTTTCTGACAATTGTAGTAGATTAACAAACAGCCAAGGATCTTTGTCCAGAAAAACTTGTTTTTTGATTTTTTCTGCGGTTATTCTTTCTATTTCTTGCTGTTGCTCTACTTCTGAGCGGTTTCGCAGATCAATAATTTCAAGAGCTATCTTTGTGTTGGGATAGACAACCTGCCTTAAAGAACCATTGATTTCTTCTAATTTTGTTCTTAGAATTTCATGGCGACGAATAATCTCATTAAAACTTTTTTCCAAAATAGCTATATTAAGCTTTCCTTCCAGATGGAAGTAGTTAGGTAGATAATAAAAGCTCCCTAAATGACGATAATCCCAAAATCGCTCTTGAGCAAAAGAGGGCGGATAATAACGAATTTCGTCGGCAGGTTGGAGATTTGTTGCTTCAATTCTGTTAAATGTTGATGATTTTTCTGACAGACAAGTTACTAATTCAGCAATGGTGGGTGACTGAAATAGGTCAAGCATCTGCAAGTTTTTACTCAACCTTTCTTGGATTCTATTCAATAAAACAATGACCTTGAGAGAATTTCCGCCTAACTCAAAGAAGTTATCATTAATACCGATTGGCTCTAGTTGCAGAACTTCAGACCACAAGTTCGCTAATATTTCTTCTTCTCGATTACGAGGAGCTACAAAATTAGCTTTATTACTGGTTAATATATAACTCGGTTTTGCCAGTTTTGACAAGGCTAGACGGTCTATTTTATCATTAGGCGTAAGGGGCAATTTGTCTAAAATACTGATGGCATTTGGCCTCATATATTCTGGCAATTTGCTTTTAATAAATTGACCGAGTTCTAATATTAATTGCTGCTTAAATTTAATCTCGATTGGATTATTGGCATAGGTAAATATATCTTCAATAGGAGAACTAATGGGAAAAATTGCTGGTTGGAATGGTGCGGATTTATGGCTAAAAACTAGATCATAATATCCTGTGGCATCGGTATTAATCCAGCTAATCTCTAGGTGATAAGGTAAGTCCTCCACAAGAGCCATTATCCGATCAATTTCTACCCCATGCTTCGGCTGCTTACCTAGCCACTGGTTTAGTTGCTTAAGTGAGTCGCTTTGATCAGCTTCTTCTAACCATTGTTGAACCTTAACCTCCTTACTCAAACGAGCATTAGGAATACGAGAAATACCTAAATTTCTCGGTTGATATTCAGTTAAAATACGTTTAACTTCGTCTAAGTTCAGTTGTTCTTTTTGCCAGTCTAACCAATCAATCTCTGTCAACGGTTCAACGGAACTATTGATAGATAAAATCGCCTCGTAACGAAAGCGAGTTAATTCATTATCATAAACCCCAGTTTTGGGTTTTATTTGCACATGAGTAATTTCAGGAAATTGTTGTTGAAGTGCTAGGAAGAAAAAGGGATGTAATAACAACTCTTCTTCTGCTTGGTGTTTGCGGGTAATTCTTTCTCGCAATTGGCAGGCAAGAACATGATCATTAGCTCGATAAGCTTCTACCGAAGTACAATAGGTTGGCAAAAGGGCTAAATTACGAATATCTCCAACAAGAATATGACCTCCTTTTTTAACCCGTTTAATCAACCCTTCTAAAACTTGCAGTAGGTAGGCGGTACTGGGGAAATATTGCAGCACAGAGTTCATGATAATAGTATCAAAACTTTCTGACTCCAATCCCGCTAAGTCATCGGCGCTTCTTTCCCACAAAGTTACATGATCTAAACCGCCTATTGTTTGCTGAATTTTCCGAATATGATCTAAAGCAGGACGAGAAAAATCAAGACCTACATACTCGGAACAATCGGGGGCAACTCGAGTTAATAATAATCCCGTACCGCAGCCAACTTCTAAAACTTTTTCTGGGTGTAACTCTTGAATGCTTTCAACGGTTTTATCCACCCATTCGTGCATTTCTTTTTCGGGAATTGGCTGTCCGTCATAACTACTATCCCAACCAATAATATTAAAAGTAAGATCACTTTGAATAGGGGTTTGACTGTCAGTTTGCTGATTAACAGTTTTCCAAAGAGCCAGATATTCTTGTTGAGTTTTTTCCTGTTCTAAGGAATCCTCAGAAGTTAGATGAGGAACGACATAAGCGATTAACTGTTTATCCCCTAATTGATCTTGGCTGAGGATAACCGCCGCCGACTCAATCGCCGAGTGTTGAATCAATACGTTCTCAATTTCTCCTAGTTCTACCCGAAAACCTCTAATCTTAATTTGATTGTCAATGCGTCCTAAGTACTCAATGTCACCATCGGCTAAATAGCGACCCAAATCTCCAGTTTTATAAAGCCGTTCGGAGGGATTGAAAGGGTTATTGATAAAGTTTTCTTGGGTTAATTCTAGCTGATTGAGATAACCTCTCGCTAAACTAACACCAGCAATATATAATTCCCCTTGAGTTCCTTGGGGGACAGGCTGTAAATTCTGATCAAGAATATAGATTTGTGTCTGATTGATGGGACGACCAATAGGGACAGAGGTACAGTTTTCTGTTAATTTATAATTAGATAAATCACAATAGGTTGCTTCGACAGTGGTTTCTGTCGGTCCATAAGCGTTAATTAATTGGGGTACTCGGCGGAGTTTCCCAGTTTGTAGCATTTCTTCTATATATTGCTGCCATAGTTTGAGTTTTTCGGGTAATAAACTTTCTCCACCCACAAATAATAATCGCACCGATTCGGGGAAGGGTTCCTTAGTTCGCGCTAATTCGGTAATTAAAGCCTGCCAAAAAGCTGTGGGTAAATCTAAGATTGTCAGTTGCCATTCTCGACACTTTTGGATAAAGCTAGAAAATGAGCTTAACATCGCCTCAGTTCGCAAAACAACCGTGCCACCAACAGTTAAGCAAGGATAAATTTCCTCGACGGCAACATCAAAACTAATCGAGGCAAATTGTAAAATTCGATCGCTTTGACTGAGATTAGCGGTAGTCTTAACCACTTCAATAAAATTAACCACAGAGCGATGTTCAATCATCACGCCCTTGGGTTTTCCGGTGGAACCTGATGTATAGATAATATAAGCGAGGTTTTCGGGGTTAACTTCAATATCGAGATTTTCTGGCTTTTCTAGGGCAATTAGCCCCCAATCTTCATCCAATTTCAGAATTTTAACTCTCTGATTGTCCCCGAATTTACCGATTAAATAACTGTTGGTGATTATGAGAGATAATTGAGCATCTTGTATCATATAATCCAAGCGCTCCGGGGGATAGTCGGGGTCGAGGGGAACATAGGCACATCCGGCTTTTAGAATAGCCAAAAGGGCCATCACCATTTCCGGGGAACGTTCCACAGATAAACCGACGAGACTTTCCGGTTTTAGCCCATATTTTTGTAAATAATAGGCCAGTTGATTGGCTTTTTGATTTAAGCTTTCATAGCTAATTTGCCAGTTTTCCCCAATCAGAGCCATCGCTTCAGGGGTGCGTTGTACCTGCTGTTCCAATAATTGATGAATAGATTGAGTCATGGGAAATAAAGTAATTTGATTGCACTCAATGGCTATAGTTGGCTTAATTTGCTTGATCCTATTTTCCAAAGCGACGCTCGCGATTTTGAAACCAGTGGATAGCTTCTTCAATATCTGCCGGACTTAGATCGGGAAAGAAGGTATTTGTAAAGTAGAGTTCACTATAACAACTCTGTAGGGGCATAAATCCAGATAACCGACATTCTCCAGAGGTCCGAATAATCAGATCTGGCGGCGGACAAAATTGATCCATTAGCTGATGAGGTTCGATCTCTTCAGGTTTAACCCCCTTTTCTACTAGGCGGCGGACTGCGCGGATTATCTCATCTTCACCACCGTAGTCTAGGGCAAAATTGAAGATGTGACCGGTCATTCCTTTGGTGCTATGCTCTACCTCCTCAACAATAGACAAGAGATGTTCAGGAAGGCGATCTTTTCTACCTAAGTGTCGCAACTGTACTGAGTATTCAACCGATAAGGGCAATAAATTGCTGAGAAACTGACTAAAAACATCCATTAAGTTGTCAACTTCGCTATCGGAACGCTTCCAGTTTTCGGTGGAGAATAGCCACAATGTTGCGGCGTAAATTTCCTTATCCCAAAGCGTTTTTAATAGGGAAGGTGCCACCTCTATAAATGCTTTTCTGTGACCTTCTTGGGGAGATAAGCCCTGATTTTTTGCCCATCTTCTGTTACCGTCTGGAATGATGGCAATATGCTTGAGAGGTTTAGTACAGATGTTGTTAGTCATAAAATTTTTCCTAATAAGGTTGAATTGAGTAGTTTGGCAAACAGAGCGGTATTTAAGTTTCTGGTTTAGAGTGGAGTAGCTTCAATTAAACTCTCTATAGACTGAGTGTCAATAATTTTAGTTATTTGAAAGCCAGCCGTTTCTAATAATACCCTAAATTCAGATTCCGATCGAATTTTTCCTGAACCTAGCATCCATAAATTGAGATCAGCTAAATTATCCTTCCAACGATTTTTGTGCAAAATTCGATCCACGATTAACAATCGAGAGGATGGAGCCATAGCCTGACGACAGTTTTTGAGAATTTCAAGGGCTTTTTGATCATCCCAATTGAGCAGAATTTTCTTCAATAAATAAATGTCTGCTTTAAGGAAAATGGGGTCAAAAAAGCTCCCAGGAATCAAACTACAACGGTCGATCACTCCCTCTTGTGTTAGTAGATATTTCCCCTGCTCAATACAATAGGGTTGTTCAAATAGCACCCCTTTAATCTGGGGATATTTTTGTAAAATAGCAGCCAGAAATTTTCCGTATCCTCCACCAATATCTGCGACAATTTCCCCGACAGAAAAATCATAAGCGGCCAAAATCAGGGGGTTTTGAATTGCAGTTATATCAACCATTGCTTGATCAAAAACTTCAGCTTGATCGGAATTTTGTTGATGAAACTCTTCAATATTGACACCATACATAGACTCAAAAGCACCTTGACCTGTGATTAAACTTTGAGTCAGATTTCCCCAACTAGCATAACTTTCTTCTATTTCGGCCATCAGAAAATTGCGAACAGTTCCCTGTTGCTTATCTCTTAAATAAGTTGCTAAAGCAGTGTTTTGGAAATAGTTGGGTTGGGTTTCTTCTAAAATCCCCAGACTGGTTAACGTCCGCAAAAAACGATAAAGTAAATCAGCATGAGTATGGGTTTCAGTGGCTAACTGTTGATAAGATTTTGTTCCATCTGCCAACAGATCAACAATTCCTAATTTGGCGGCCGCATAAATACATTGGCTAATCTGAAAACCCCTTACCATCTGCAAGACAGTGTCTCTATCAGACATTTGCCCGGGATTTTCTCGCTGAAGATTAAACATGATTGAATGAGCAAAGTTGAGATGGTTGTTAATGGAATGACTCCAGAGATATTTTTAGACGAAATAACTCTCGGGAAATTTTTCTGTAATCATCATAATCGCTTGCTTCTGAGAGAAAACACGATAGGTACGAGAAAAAAGTTTTTCTTCTGGACTGATTTTAAAATCCTCAGCCAAATCCCCCGCAGGTTCTTGAGATAAATCAACGATTTCCTTAAAGGTTTCCATCCGATTTTCTAACCAAAGCTTACCGATGGGTTTTCCTGAATTGATTAATTCGTCTTGAAACTTGGTGTCTAGTCTATCAATAACAATAATAGACTCGGCATAAACTAATTTTTTTTGGCTGACTGTACTGCAAAGAAATATTTTTCTTTTGATAATTTTGCTACCTTTTTCAAGATCTAAAACCGGCAAGTCTTCCTCTAAATATACCGCTTCTTCAGACAGTTTAACAATTGACATTTTTTCCAACAAATAAATCTCTAAAATGTCGGTCAGAGTCCCATCGGTTATTAAAATGATTCGCTGGAGTGTGCTTAACTCCGAAAGATTAAGAGGGGTTTTGCTAAAACTATTTTTTAGCAACTCGATTTTACACCGATTCGGTAGTTTCGCTGGCATCATGGCACAATTCCTTAATTTGCTGGATAGATTTAAAGTTAGCCGATCGATGTGCCTAAGCGCTCTCTGGGCATCTTGTTATAACTGGGTAAACACAACCTTAAGCTGGACAATCTACTAAGTAGGGTCTGCTGAAAAAGTTTGTTGGTGGGGGCAGGGTGTGGCCCCCCCAACCCCCCCGACATCGGGGGGGCAGGTGGGGTGTAGGGTTTTACCGATTTTGAGGTAGTCAGTTACCTAATTTTCAGGGAAAAAGTACCTGAATTTTACCCCCGATCCCTCCAATGGTCGGCACTTTTTGAGGTCAAAAAAGTCTAAAAGCCTTATCCAACAAGGTTTTTAGATTTATTCAGCAAGCCCTAAGTAGGTTGGTCTCATTGAATGTAAGACCCAGTGTGGGCGGTATGCTCCCATTACAGGTGGGTGCAAATCAATGGCACCCACCTACTTAGTTGTTTTGCCGCGGTGCTTTGATTAGATTCCCAACCACCACATATCGGGATCAACATCTTTTGCCTGGGTTTTGATCACCTCCTTGTGATCTCGGAGCCGGTAGGAAGACTGAGCTTGGTTAGCGGCATAATCCATGATGGCTTCATATTCGGCCTCCTCTTCCGTCGGCCAATGCAGAGGAGGAATAAAATTCTGTTGCTTCATCTCTTCTGTATAGATAGAAAAACGACCCGGAACAGTTTTTAACTTAACCATCTGCTCGATCAATTGCGCGTGTAGTTCCAGGAATTTTTCTAAATATTCTGGTTTACCCGCAACATTGGTTTTTTCCAGAGGGTCATTGACTAGGTTGTACATTTCGTACTCGTAATTAGTCCCCTCGTCGTTAAAGTAAACAGAATATTTCCACTCTTTGGTGCGGATAGTACGGATACGTCGGGGAATGGTTTTGAAAAACCGGGGAGGCAGCGTACCATCATCAAAAGTAAAATGAATGGCATCGCGGACTTCCTGATTGGGATTGGTGAATAAAGGCGTTAGGTCACAACCCTGAAAGGCAAACTGGAACAGATCATATACCCCGGCAAATTTAGCCAGAGTTGGCACTATATCCAAGGTCGTGGCAAAGGAATCGGTACTAACGGCTTTGGGGAACAGATTCGGGTTAGAAATAATCAGAGGAACCCGAAGCACTTCCTCGTAGGCATTGAAAGGCTTTTCTCGCTGACGGTCGTGGGCCAGGCACATTTCCCCATGGTCGGAAGTCCGCACGATTAAGGTATCGTCAATTAATCCCTTAGCTTCAAGGGCATTCAGCACTTCATTGATTTGGTTATCTGACAGTTTTTTCAGATAGCCGTAGAAGTTAACAAACATCTGCTGAACTTGCTGACTATTGGTAGCGAATTTACCATCTTTTAGTTCTGGTAAATCTTCATACCACACCTTTTCGCCGCTCCGTTTTAGCCGTTTCCAGCGTTGCTCTTCCTTGACTTGACAGCCTTGTTTAAAAATCTCCTGGACGGTTGGCTTAAAGGATAGATCCTCGAAGACAGTTTCGGGAATGGGAAGATTAAAATCTTTAAAGTCCTCTAGGGAATAGCCAGCATCTTTCTCAAAGGTAGGAGCCACATGAATATCATGGGGATTGACCAAAGACACCACCAAGCAAAAAGGACCGTCCTCGGATTTGTAATTTTGAATAAATTCGAGAACCCCTTGTTCTTCTGGGGGAATAGCCCCGTCAATTCCAGCCAAGATCTCTTGCTTTTTCGCTTCCTTTTCCTTCGGGGAAAGTCCACTAAAAGCTCCGCGTCCTTCCTTGGCATCTTGCTCAATGACTTTTTTGACCCCTTCTACACCCCGTAGATAGCGTTCATCATTGTAAAAAATTCCTTTGCCAAACTTGGTTAAATCACTGCGGGCAACTCCCGCATCAATCGGAGTCCAGCCATCGAAACCGTAGGACTGTTTCATGTATTCGATGTCTTCGCTTGACCACTTATCGGTGTCACTCTTGGGAACACTCAAGTGCCATTTGCCTTTCCAATAGACCTTATAACCAGCCGCCTTCAGAACCCGAGCTAGGTTCACCTGAGTGGGACTAAGAAGCTTTTGTTCTAGGGATTGTCCGTAGCTATCCTCATAGCGGTTGATAATATCGGAAAAAGGCTCGGCAATGGTGTTGATGACACCGTGTTGATTGGGATAGGTACTGGTGAGCAGAGTAGCCCGACTGGGAGAGCAGGCCACCGTTACCGTGAACATTTTGTTGAAGGTCAGCCCGTTCTTTTTCAGTCGTTTCAGGGCCGGTAGATGCTCATCTTCAAAGCTTTGCGGCCAGCGTTCAGCAACGGCGGCACTGTCTTGGTCAGTGAGGAAAACGACAATATTGGGTTTAGAGGCTTTGGCAGTTAAGGGGAGTTGTTCTTGCTGCCATGTTGCCCCGTTAATTGTGCCATTACTGCCCTTACCGGTTTTGTCAGTGACGATATTACCTGAACCTTCATTAAGGGGCCAATAGCCCACCAGGCCTGGTTCATTGCCTAGCAGCCGATAATTCATTGATTTTTTAATGTCTTCCGCGGACCGTGCTTGGTTCCAAACCTGCACTTCCCCGATTTGGCCGGCAAATAAATAGTCTGGGTTTCTTTCTGTCGCTCCTGCTCCAATCCGTAAGGGAGATTTCTTATTCGGGATGATTTTGGTAGCCACGGGGCCGCCGGCCAGTTGCCCATTGACATAGAGTCTCATGTTGTTGCCATCGTAGGTGGCGGCTAAATGCGTCCAGGTTCCCAGCACAACATCGGGACCGGTTACGGTCACCCAATTACCGCCATTGCCTGTCCAAAACTGCCATTTATTGTTTTCCCCAGCATAAAGGATGTATCCCCCCTGCGGGCTGTCGGTTCTGCCAGTGATCGGCGATCGCCATTGACCCTGTTTTCCCGTTACTTTAGCCCAACAGGACACGGTAAACTGTTCCGGGTTCAGTTGAGCATTGTAAGGAACTTCCACATAATTTCTTTGCCCATCAAAGGACAAAACATTGGACAAAACATTTTGTTGAGCAGACATAAAACTGATCCTTTCTTTACTTAGGGGTTAATTCAATTCAAGGCAACCAACTTAGTTGATGTCATCAAAGACGAAGACGAAATCAGAGTAAAAAACAAGGCATGACTTGAAGTCATTACTCTACAATTTCAATTTTTCTTGGGGAACCAACATCCTCAGACACAACTTCTACCGACTCTATTTGCTGCTTGAGCTTCAGTTTCAGTGCTTGGGTAATCGGTAAACCTTCAACTTCTTTGATTAAGTCTTCCTGAGCTTCCTGTTTACGACGATCTTTATAGATAGCACCAAGAACCGCTTCAATTCCATAGTTTGTCAAGACATCCCCCACCACAGTGGTCAGACTAAGCAGTCCCAAACCACCGAAAACGCCGAGGGGACCCCCTAAAGCTGCCAGAGCGAAGGCAATGGGATAAGTGGTAGCTCCCGAGGTGGATACCGTCACCACGAGAATTACGCCTGGGAGTCCCAAAGAACCAATTCTTTTGGCTACTTCGTCCAAAGAAACCCCCCAGGATGCCAGTTTTTTGCTGATTTCACCCGGGGCAGCCTTTAGTTTTTTGCTGATTTCCTCCCAAGAAAATTCTGAAGCGGCAGCTTGTTCGTTGACATTCTGGGATGAAGATTCATCAGCGCCAGCCTGTTCGTTAACATTCTGGGATGAAGATTCATCAGCGCCAGCCTGTTCGTTAACTTCGTCCATGAGAAACTCCTAAAAATCAATCTCCCGGAGTCTAACACACTTTTACCGAGGGATAAACCTATTTTAAAAATCCTTGACAATTCGTAAATATTCTGATTGACTGGTAGCACTTGCAATGCCTAGACAGCAGACCAACGGCCGCTAAAATTAGCCAATTATCAATAGCGTTTGAGCCGCGTTTACCCTGATTTCTGCCGCCACTATCTCACCCCCATGTAACCTTCCATACCAATGTAAATGTTGAACAGCTTATTTATAGCCCGCATTCCCTCTCTAGACTCGTATCAGTCCAACGTGCTTACCGATGGATGTTTAACCTATTCTTGGCAAGATGTTGGGGAAATATTTGACAATTTGTCAAGCTTTTTCAGGCAAGAAAAAATCGATCTAGCAGACTGCTTGGCCCTGGAATGTGAAAATTCTCTTCCCAGTGCTTTAACCCTGTTATTTTTGTTAGAAAAGGGCTATAGTTTCTTTTTGCATCCTCAGTCAAACTCGCCCTCTATTATTCCTGAGTTTTGTCGCTATTGCCTCACTCCTAAACTGGAAAAAAAAGACAGTTTAGATAACATTACGAATTGGCTAAAAATTACCGAAAATCATCAATATAAAACTATCGATGACAAGGGTAAAAGGCTATATATGAAGACTTCTGGGAGTACAGGAACCCCCAAAATAGTGGTTCATTCTCAGACTAAATTGCTAGAAAATGTGCTTAACTGTGTGGAAAGATTGAGATTAAATTCAGAGGCGAGAGTGGCGATTCCAGTCCCGATTTATCATCTCTATGGTTTAGGGGCTGCTTTTCTCCCTAGTGTGGCTGTGGGGGCCTCTATTGATTTACAGAAAGGTGCTAACCTTTTACGCTATCTTCAGAGAGAAAAAGACTTTAATCCTAATATTGCTTTTATGACTCCTAGCTTTTGTGAAACCTTAGTTAAAGGCAGAAAATCAGCCAGAGAGTATAAATTAACGGTGGTGGCGGGAGATCTGATCAAAGAAAACACTTTTATCAAATATGAAGAGAATTTCGGCCCCCTAGTTAAGTTATATGGCAGTACAGAAATGGGGGTAATTGCCGCAGGTAGTCCCCAAGAAGAATCATCGCTCCGTTGTCAAACGGTCGGTTTACCTATGCCAGGTGTCCGATTGCAACTTAATAAATCTTTAAACTCGCAAATGTCAGAAGTTGGGGAAATTTGCTGTCAGCATCCATCAGGTTTTGATGGTTATGTTGATCCGGCAGGAGTGCCGCTGATGTCAACAAATTCTGATGATTGGTTCCCTACTAAAGATTTAGGTAAGCTACATTTAGACGGTCATCTGGAAGTTTGGGGAAGATGCGATCGCAGTATTAACCGGGATGGTCTATTGGTCTTGTTTTCTGACATTGAGAAAAATATGGAAACCCTAGATGCAATTGAAGCGGTTGCAGTCCAATCCCATGGAGAGAGTCAAAGAGGCAAAGGTATAGTCGCTTTTTGTGTCTTGACAAAAGGGAGTCATCTGTCTGAGAATGAAATCAGAGAATTGTGCTTTGATATACTACCGAAAAGAGCGATTCCAGACCGCATTGTCACTTTGAAAACCTTACCGATGTTACCCAACGGGAAGATCGACCATCAGCAATTAGTCAGTTTTTTACCCAAAGCTTAGAAAATGGCGACAAATATTTTAAATCAACTCAAGACAATTATTGCCGAAAAACTGGATGTCAATCTCAAAATCGAGGAAATTGACGAAACCGCCTCCCTATTTGAAGACGGGTTAGGATTGGATTCCATCGCAGTAGTTGAGTTAATTGCTTTGACAGAACAGCATTTCGAGGTTGAGTTTGCGGAATCGGATTTAAATCTAGAATCCTTTAGCAATCTTAACGTTTTAGCTAGTTGTATTGCCCAGAAAATACCGGCAAGTGAACAATTAACGGTCACAGCTTGATCTAGAGTTAATGCAACCTCAATAACAATACCCTGGTCAAAAACCATGACTTTAACCATCGAACTTCCGAAAACCCAAACGCCGCAACGTTTACCCTTAAATCCTAACTATCCCCCCTTTCGTCAGTGGAAAGCAGGGGTAATCGCCGAAAAACTAGAAGAACAGCCAATCTGTCTCTATGTCCATATCCCCTTTTGTACCCAACGCTGTGCTTTTTGTTATTACAAAACCGTTGACCTCAAAGAGAGCCAAGTACAGGCCTATGTAGATACGCTTTGCCAAGAAATTAAACTCGTTTCCGAAAGATTCAATTTGAAAAACCGACGGATTCAGGCGGTTTATTTTGGCGGAGGAACTCCCACTACCTTAACCGGAAACCAGTTAGTCCAAGTTGTCGAGAATTTACGGGAAAATTTCTCCTACTTTGAAGAAAAGAAACAGTTTTCCGTAGAAGCAGAACCCTTGAGTGTTTCCCCATCAAAAATGAGGGTACTCAAAGAATTAGGGGTAAATCGCCTGAGTTTAGGTGTTCAATCTTTTAATGATCAAATCATCAAACTAAGTGGCAGAGGTCATGACGAAAAACAAGCTTATCGAGCGATCGATGTAGCTCAAAAAGCTGGCGAGGGGCAATGGTCAATTAATATTGACCTATTGAGTGGACTAGCCGGAGAAACTGTAGAAACTTGGCAAGAAAGCTTAGAATGCGCTCTGAAAACCGGTGTAGAAAGCATCACCGTTTATAAAATGGAAGCTTTTGCCAATACCCAAGTATTTGATCAAGGGGTTCGCCAAGAAATTATAGAATTGCCATCAGCAGAGCTAGAAATGCAGTTTATGCAGTTGGCCATGGAGCGATTTGCTCAAGCAAACTATAATCCTTGGAGTCATTTTACCTATGTTAAAAATGACAGCGATTTGGCCACAAGTACCAAACAATATCGCAGTGAATACATTTTTAATATTTGGCACGGAATGGAGTTTTATGGACTGGGAGTCTCTGCTTTTGGCTGTTTAGGGGATTCTCTGTTACAAAATACTAGCGATATGGAGAAATATGCGACCCTTCTGGCCCAAGGCGAACTACCCTTATCTCGCGGTTATAAGCTGACTAGCTTGGACCGGATGGTGCGGGAAGTTTTACTAGGAATCAAGACATTACGTTTTGATTTAATTGCATTTCAGCAAAGACATGGGTTTAAATTACAATCCCTTTGCGGGGAAACTTTGTCAGCGCTTGAAAGAGATGGTTTTGTCACCGTATCTACCCAAGAAATTGAATTAACCGCTAAGGGGATTCTTTATGGGGACTATGTGGGCGAAACTTTAGCAGCATCTCTCAAAAAACTCAAAAGTTAGTAAGTAGGTGGGTGTTAAAAATTGTCAGTTTCCCCCCTTAATCAGGGGGGTCAGAACCCCTTACTCAGTTAAAATCTAGAAACTGGATAATCGCTAACTAATAATTGTTCATTGTTGAAAATGACCCAGATGAGATGTGCAGAACAAACAGTTTAGCTCAGGTCCCACTTAATGATTTACCCGTGCTTACTGCTGCGGAAATTGAAGAGCAAGTAGCCGCTATTTATGGTCTTCTTGAAAATTGCTCCCTTCCCCAGGGACAACTAGAGCAACTGACCGAAAAACTGGCAGAATTTCAAAGCCAATGGCAAGCAGTTTTTGCCAAATTTGGACAGAACTATCGAGGAGAATTAGCCTATCGAGATTTAATCGGGGAATTTAGCCGAAAAATAGCACCATTATTACAAAAATGGCTATCCTCATCCGTGGCAATCCAAGAGATAATTAATCCTATTACTTCCATGCTTTCAACCCTATCCCCTTCCCCACCCCTGAGGGGAAAAGATGGCGAGATGCTTTCTCTGCATCAGAGAAAGCGTTTGTTAATTGCCAAAAAAAAGCACCAATCTCAGCTAGAAGTAGAAGATAAAAACCTCTCAATCCCAGAGTTTGAAAAGCCGATTTTTATTGTTTCTGCACCCAGAGCAGGAAGTAGTTTATTGTTTGAAACCCTGGCTAAATTCCCCGATTTATGGACGATTGGAGATGAAAGTCACGAAATTATCGAAGGAATACCCGCTTTACATCCTGCCGCACGCAATTTTAGCTCCAACCGATTGGATGAAGGCGATGCTACCCCAGAAATTAGTAAGACTCTGAGAAAAGGTTTTACCCAACAATTACAAAATCGGGAGGGGGTAAAATATTTAAACATTGCTGAAAATGAGCGTCCTAACAAAATTCGTTTTTTAGAAAAAACGCCGAAAAATGCTCTAAGAGTTCCTTTCTTAAAGGCTGTATTTCCTGATGCTCTCTTTATCTATCTTTATCGAGATGCTAGGGAAAATATTAGTAGTTTGTTAGAAGGATGGCGATCGCATCGTTTTATTAGCTATCAACCCTTACCCGGTTGGGAGCATAGTCAGTGGAGTTTTCTGCTCGTACCCGGTTGGTCATCTCTCCAGGAATCTTCTCTGGTAGAAATTGCCGCCTATCAGTGGAAAATGGCTAATTCCTACCTAATAGAAGACCTTCAGTCCCTCAACCCTTCCTGTTGGTGTTCGGTCAATTATCGCGATTTAATTGAACATCCCGGGCAAACCATTAATCATATTGCCCAATTTGCCCAACTGCATCAAGACAAACAAATCGAGCAAATTCTCTCTCAACCCTTACCCATCGCTCAAAGAACCCTATCTGCTCCTAGACAAGAAAAATGGCGCAAACATGAACGGGAATTGGCCACATTATCACCAGACTTAGAAAACATAATTGATTTTTTGCACTATCTTAAGTAGGTAGGTATTGAAAACTTTCAGATGCCCCCCTTATTAAGGGGGGACTAAGGGGGGATCGGCACCCCCCTTATTAAGGGGGGACTAAGGGGGGATCGAACCTAAAATCCATTTTTAATTTAATTATAACCAGCTACTTAAATCATGATTGAAGTACAATTACAGCCAATTGAGGAGAATTTTAGGGCAGAAAATTATTCTTATTCCACCACAATTCATCAATTATTTGAAACCCAGGTGGAGAAGACCCCTAATCAGATTGCGGTAAGTTTTGAAGATTCCTCCTTAACCTATAGGCAGTTAAATGATCGGGCCAACCAAATCGCCCATTATTTAATTGAATTAGGAGTAAAACCAGAACAATTAATAGGAATCTGTGTTGAGCGTTCCCTAGAAATGATCATCGGGGTTTTAGGTGTTCTCAAAGCGGGAGGGGGTTATGTACCCCTTGATCCTGCTTACCCCCAAGAACGGCTAAAATTCATCCTAGAAGATGCCGGTATATCTATCTTATTGACACAGGAAAAACCCCTTATAAATCTCCCCCTTGAGCAGATAAAAGTAATTTTTTTAAATAAAGATCAGTCCCTAGTTCAACAAAGTCAAGAAAACCCTAAAACTGCTGTAAACTCCGACAACTTAGCCTATATTCTCTATACTTCTGGCTCCACTGGCCTACCCAAGGGGGTTTTAATTACTCATAAAGGAGTAGTTAATTTAGCTCAAACAGAAATTAAACTATTTAACTTAAATCCCTCAAGTCGTGTTCTGCAATTTGCTTCCTTAAATTTTGATGCTTCCGTTTCGGAAATCTTCACCGCTATTTGTTCGGGGTCGCAACTTTGTCTAGGAAATTCTAACTCCTTACTTCCGGGGGATAACTTGCTTAATTTTCTGCAAAAAAAAGCTATTACCCATGCACAAATTCCCCCATCAGTATTAGCCGTCCTCCCTCAAGCACCCTTAAAACACCTACAGGTATTAATTGTCGGTGGAGAAGCTTGTCCCCCTGCCTTGATGGCTCAGTGGTCAGTGGGAAGACGCTTTTTTAATGCCTATGGCCCCACCGAGGCCACCGTTGATGCCACCATAGCAGAATGTAGCCCTGATAGTCCCTTAACTATCGGTCGTCCTCTTGCTAATACTCAAGCTTATATCCTTGATGAGTCTCTCAAAAAAGTGGCTGTGGGGGTTGCGGGAGAATTACATATTGGGGGAGTAGGTTTAGCTAGGGGATATCTCAATCGTCCCGAATTAACTGCGGCAAAATTTATTCCCCATCCTTTTGATGATAATCCATCGGCGAGGTTATACAAAACCGGCGATTTAGCCCGTTATCTTCCCGATGGTAATATTGAATGGTTAGGGCGTATAGACTTTCAAGTTAAAATTCGTGGTTTAAGAATTGAATTAGGGGAAATTGAAGGCATCTTAAACGAAAATACCGCCATTCACCAAGCGGTAGTCATTGTCCGTCAAGAGCAGTTAAATGATCCTCAATTAATCGCTTATGCTGTTATTAACCCCACCGTTAAAGTCGAGCAAGTTCTCGCTCAATGGCGCGACTATCTAAAAGAAAAGTTACCCCATTATATGATTCCCCGGGCATTAGTAATTTTAGAAAAGATGCCTTTGACCCCCAATGATAAAGTTGACCGTGCAGCTTTAGCTAAATTGCCCCTAAATTATGATACTTCTCGTCTGGTTACACCGCCACGAAACCCAGAAGAAGAACTATTAACCGCAATTTGGGCGGAGGTTTTGGAATTAGAAAAAGTAGGAATTGATGAGAACTTTTTTCAATTGGGGGGACATTCCCTCAAAGTTATTGCCCTCTGTAAGAGGCTAGAGTTTTATTTTGAAAAAAAGTTTGCTGTAGAAACTATTCTTGATGCCGCAACGGTGGCCGAATTTGCCGAATATTTACGGAAAACTCATCCAGAGCTAATCGAAAAAATTGAGAAGATAAAATTTAATGAGGTAATTAATCCCTTAATCATAGACAAAGATTTCATTGCCGATTCTTCCCTGGAGATTGATTACTTATCTGGCTGTCCTTATTTTCCCTTATCTTTGACTCAACAGAAAAGATGGGCCTATGAAAAATCTAATACAGTCGTCCATTTTTCGGGTAATTTTCGACGACACTACCTTAAAGGAGACCTCAATTTAGCCGCTTTAACAGCCAGCTTGAATGAGATTATCTATCGCCATCAAATATTGCGTGTTACCTTTCGAGAAGTCAACGGTTCCCCCGTTCAGTTAATTAACCCCTACACCGAAAAAAACCTACCCATAATTGATTTACAAACCTGGCCAGAGAACCAGAAAAATGAGGAATTAGCAAGATTATTACAAGAGATTATTAATCAACCCTTCAACTTGATTAATGGCCCTTTAATCAGACTGATATTAATTCGTTTGGATGAGAAGGATCACATTCTCCTCACTCACATCCATGATATTATTATAGACAATTCATCCTTGACGCTCTTTTTTAAAGAATTGGAGCTACTTTATCAGGCTTTTGTCTTAGGTGATTCCTCCCCTTTACCTCCCTTACCTATCCAGTATGTTGATTATGTTCAATGGCAACTAAAATCCTTTAGTTCTCAACTAATTGAACCGAAAATTAACCACTATAAACGTATTTTAGAAGCGGGAGAGTCACCAACCTTAAAAATTCCCCCACACCTGATTTCGCCGTCTAAATCTAGTGATAAATTATCCGATTCATCGGTTTCAAGTCTAGGGACTAATTTTGATTTTGAAATTCCTAGGGATTTCACAGAGAAATTAAACATCCTCTGTCAAGAGCAAAGAATCACTTTATTTATGACTGCACTAACAGCCTTTGCTGTTTTACTCTATAGCTATAGTGGCTGTGAAGATATTATCATCCGCGCTCCCCGTGACGCTCGTAATCATCCACACCTGAAGCCTCTAATCGGTTTAATTAGTAATATAATGTTGCTCCGAGTTAATTTAAGTGGTAATCCTACTGTTAAAGAGTTACTAACGCAAGTGCGAAGGGTAGTATTAGAAGCTTTAGAGTATCAAGATATTCCCTTTGAGCATTTAGCCAAAGTCATCAAACCAGAATATCGCCTTGATAATTCTAGTTTTAAAGCAGTTATTACGGTTTTGTCAGAGTCCCCCGAAGAAGAATTGAAACTACCGGGGTTAGAGGTGACATCTTGGGAAATGGAAGAGTTTGAAGTTAGGCCCGACTTAGAGTTAATACTCTGGGAAAATAAAACTTCCCCAAAACCCTTTCTTAAGGGTTGGTGGCAATATAAAAAAGATTATTTTGAGTTTGATTCAATGACTCAAATTAACCGAGATTTCATGCAGATATGGTCGGAAATTGTTACGAATCCTGATCAGCCAGTTACTATCTTCCAAAATCTTAAAAGTATATAGCATCCCTTACAAAACTTTGTCCCTATCTATGATAGCTTGTAGGTTGGGTTGAGCGATTTAATACTTGCAACAAAACTGATCGAGGCAATGGTTTGAGGAAAACCCAACATTCTTAAAGACATCGGTGCAGTTGAGCTTCCCTCAATCGTCGATATATTTGACAGACAAGAGTTATTATTGTTCAACCCAGAAAATTCAGGTACTTTTCCCCTGAAAATTAGGTAATTGACCAGATGAAAAGCGGTAAAGCCCTATACCCTGCCCCCACGAGAAACTTTTTCAGCATACCCTAACTATGAATTGACAAAAGGGAACAAGACAACCTATCGACAACTACAGCTATTTTCTTGATTTACTGGCAAAAACAAATCTCCCAAAAACTCAACATTCTAATTCTTATGAAAGCAGCCCCTAGAAAATTCCGATTTTTCTGGTATATTTTCTTAAATTTCTGTCTGACAATTCTTTTCTCCCCCATCGTTCAAGCTTCTAGGGGAAGCACTATCGATAGGGGTCAATCCTTCCCATTAATCCTTTTAGGATTAGTCGCCTTTGCTTTATTTATCTATCTGTTCCTTGTCATTTTTATACCGGAGAGGTTTTAATCATGAGTTTTGCACGCGAGGCCGGTAGAGCCATCCGTTCTACCCTAGTTCTCTGGGTAATTACCGCCCTGATCTATCCTTTCTCGATGATCGCCATCGGTCAAATTCTTTTTCCCTTTCAAGCAAACGGGAGTTTGATCACCAATAATCAAGGTCAAGTGGTGGGTTCGGCTCTAATTGGGCAACCTTTCACCAGCGATCGCTATTTCAACGGTCGTCCGAGCACCACCGCCTACAGTACGGCCGCTCCGAAAAACGATCCTAACAAGATCCTGCAAACCGGAATTTCGGGGGCGAGTAACCTGGCCCCTAGTAACCCCGCATTGATTGAGCGAATTCAAGGAAAACCCAATCCCGATCTGGTGAAAGCTATAGAGGGGGAGATTCCCCGATTAGAGAAAGCGGCAATTAAACCCACCGCGGATCTGGTGTACACCTCCGGATCGAGTCTCGATCCCCATATTACCCCAGAGGCCGCCAGGTCGCAGATCGAGCGGGTGGCGCGCTCGCGGGGATTACCGCCGAATCAAGTGGAGATCCTCGTTATCAAAAACACCGACGAGCGCTTTCTCGGCATCTTCGGCGAACCGGGGGTTAACCTGCTGAAACTGAATCTGGCTCTAGATGCGATCGCAAATACCCGATAGGGTTTCTGATGCTAAATCCTGTTTAAAAGGTATAGGAAAGTAGGAAGAGAGAGTTTGCCTTTAAAAACCCCAACTTAGTAGATTTACAAAAATGGTATAGAGCCGCTAAAAAACTAACTAGGGTTGGCTGAATAAATCTAAAAACCTTGTTGGATAAGACTTTTAGACTTTTTTGAAATCCAAAAGTGCTGGGTCTGGGAGTGATCAGGGGGAAAATTCAGGTACTTTTTCCCTGAAAATCGGTAAAACCCTACACCCTACACCCGTTCGGACCTCGGCGTGAGACTTCGGACGTTCGGCGGGACTTCGGCGTGAGCTTTTGTCGAACGCTCAGTCGAACGCTGAGATCACGGCCGAAGCCCACACCCTGCCCCCACGAAAAACTTTTTGCCGCAAACCCTAACTAGGAGAGGATGGTTTACCCGATCTTACCTTGATATTCACATTTAAAACCTTGATCGCGCCAAGCTTCTAAATCAACGGAATTTAAGGTGATGACTTGCCAACAGGGGGGAGAGATTAATTGTCCGACAAAAGCCCAAATTATACTTCTAGTCACATCTAACCCAGTTTTTAGCTTTGATTCGTTATTACCGGGGATACCAATTTCTCTAACTGCATCGATTTCTATTGCTATACCGTGGGATTGCAAGTGAATTGCTGCTAACCACTTAGCGCGGGGTAAATGAGTAGGAGAGGTGACAACTTTTACTTTATGTACTCCCCATTGTTTTAAAATTGGCACGGCAAAGAAAAAATTGCCGAAGGTAGAATCAGCACACTTTTCTAACCAGACGTTAGTTTTTGGTGCTTTTGCCCGTTCAAATAGTAATAAAATACAGGGGTCTTTCGAGCCTTGGGAAATTAAAATCGGTATATTGGGGTGTTGCTGGGCTAGATTGGCTAGATAAATTTCCCGACGAATGCTGCCCCCCAACAGTAAGATGGCATCCACGGGTTTTTGTTGATTAATTGGCCAGCGGAGGGCTAAATTAATCGCTAAATTAAGGATAATAAACCCAAAAACTGCGACCAGAGTTAGTTTTAACCATCTTTGCCAATGCCTCTGTTTACGGGCAACATTTTTCGGTTTTTTCGCCATTGTTTAGAGACGATTTGACATACTCCCACCGTCAAGCTACGCTGTGACGGGGGATTCTTTCCATATCACTAAATGTCTCCATTAAGAATCCAGAGGCCGGACTTTCCCCCCCCCTTGCCCCCCCGACATCGGGGGGGTTTGGGTCTGTTTCTGTTTGCCCAACAGTACCGTTGAGATGATTTCCCAAATATTTTAACCCTTTTTTAAGAATGTTGATTGCTGCATTATGATCCCTATCTAAGATTGTTTTACAGTTAGGACATTGATGAGTTCTAGTGCTTAATGTTTTTTGAACTCTCGTCCCACAAACTGAACAATCTTGGCTAGTAAAATGGGGAGGGACAGCAACACAAACAATCCGATAAATCTTGGCAAAATAATTCAACCATTCAGTGAATTGATACCAAGAAGCATCACTAATCGACTTAGATAGCTTACGGTTTTTTACTAAGTTTCTTACCTTTAAAGCTTCATAGACTACCAGATCATTAGACTGGACTAACGCCAAAGCGTCTTTAATTGCTTTGTCTTTACGTTGTCTTGACACCTTAAGATGAAGCCTAGCTACTTTTATCCGTTGCTTGTGATAGTTGTTAGACTGTTTCTTTCCTTGGCGAAATTGTTTTGATAATCTCCTTTGTGCTTTTTTCAGTCGTTTTTCTGACTTTCTTAAATAACGTGGATTCTCTACAGTATTGCCTTGGTCGTCAGTATAAAACTCTTTTAACCCTAAGTCAATTCCTGTTATTTGTCCCGTTGGTTCATGGTATTCTTGCCGTTCTACGTCAATCAAAAACTGACAATAATAACCGTCAGCACGTCTAACAACTCTTACCCGTTTAATCTGTTGCTCTGAATAATAAACTAAGGTTTTTTGACTACACCATAAATCAAATTCTCCTGCTTTAAAGCCATCGGTGAACTTGATTTTACGTCGATCCTCAGATAGTTTGTAGCCTGTTAGTTTGTACTCAACGGAACGGCTATGCTTTTTGAACCGAGGAAAACCCTTTTTGACCGGTATCTTAGCATGACAATTCTGGTAAAACCTATTAATTGATTGCCAGGCTCTATCAGCAGCCGATTGACGAGCTTGAGAGTTTAATTTATTAACCCATGGTGTCTCTTTGTTGTTAGCTAGTACCGCACAAAGCTTTTGAAAATCATTGCGGGTTGTCCCTTGATTGTCCATCCAATAACGAACACAAGAGTTACGCACAAACTGAGATGTCCTAATTGCTTTATCTAGTCTTTGGTATTGTTCTGGTGTCCCGTTTTTTAACTTGGCTTCTACGACTAGCATTGATTAATCCTCGACCCTGGATAAATTAAGTATAACACAGTTTACCTACAAATGGTAGAATTAAAATCGTGCTTCGCAGTCAATATCCTGGTCGGATTTCATCCCCCGCAAAGGTTGATGTCTTGTCGAAAAATTTAGCGGGGGCATTCATCCGACATTTTAGGTAAGTACCTAAGCAAAATTAATTACACATATCTAACCACCTCTTGCCTCTTGCCTCTTGCCTATCTTCACTAGGAAATTAATTTTGCACGACTACTTAACAATTGTGCTTTGATAATTTTTTCTCCAGGGTTGAGTTTTACTAATTGTGAACCTGTCCCGTCTTTACCCGTAACTGTTACAGTTTCTACCTCTAAGGATAGTTTTCGCTTCTGATCGGTACTTAATAACACTATACCCCCCGCCCGCGCCGCTACCATGGCCGCTAAACTATCCTGTTTGTTGACGAATTGTAAAGCGGGTGAACCAAGATCGCCTAATTGTGATAGTCGTAAATTATCGATCGCCAGTCTTTTCCCGTAGCCTAATCCCGAAATCAGCAGCAGATTTTCCCGATGGGGGAGAGAAACACAGCCAGCTAGATGTTCTCCGTAACGCAATCGCAAAATTGCTAAACCCTGGGCAGATTTACTCATCATTGGCAATAATTCCTCGCGCACGGGATAACGCAACACCCGACCGCTACTGGTGGCGATCGCTAAGTCCAGGCCCTCGTGAGTAAAAATAGCAGCATATAGGCGATCGTCTTCTTTCAATTTCATGAGGGACAAACCCCGACTACCAAGCCCCTCTAATTCATCGATGGGAAGCCGCTTTATTCGCCCCTGTTGACTCAGTAAAAGCAATTCTTGATTTTTTTGAGGTTCTGCCAAGAAAAATTGATTTAACACGGCTTCTGACTCTTTTTGGGCGGTTTTGGTCAGCAGACTGGAGATTAAAACCGGTTGATTCGCTTGCGGGGGAACTTCCCGGATAGCAATCGGGTAAGCTTTGGCATTATCGAGGATAACTAGGAAATTTTCCCGTTTTTCGATCGCCTGTTGATAGATAATTAAACCCCGGTCCGGCGCTCGCTCTTCCGGCGTCGTCCAACCAATTTTATCTTCGGCATCAAGCAATAAAATCGCATTTTCTGGGGGTTCTTGGGGCGTAAATAGGCTTAAACTCGGTGCATTCTCACTCTCAGACTTTTTCTTAACTTTATTCTCCTGTTTTTTAACCACAGAATCCTGTTTCTTCCCTTCTGTCTCCTGTCTCCTGTCTCCCGTCTCCTGTTTTTTAACCACAGAATCCTGTTTCTTCCCTGCTGTCTCCTGTCTCCTGTCTCCTGTCTCCTGTCTCCTGTCTCCTGTCTCCTGTTTTTTAACAGCAGAATCCAATTTCTTCCCTGCTGTCTCCTGTCTCCTGTCTCCTGTCTCCTGTCTCCTGTCTCCTGTCTCCTGTCTCTTGTCCCCCGACTTGCCGGTGCGAATTTTTGTCCGTCTGCTATCGGCGAATTTTTTCTTTAAAGAGCGCAATTCTTTTTTCAGAGACTTGAGAAACTCCTGACGGTTATGGAGGAGGGTTTCCAACTGTTGAATTTTTGTTTGTAATTCCGTCGCTTCCGTCTCTAACTTTTGTCTTTCCAAACCAGTTAAACGACGCAGAGGCATAGCCAAGATAGAATCAGCTTGAGCGTCACTAATGCCCAATTCTGCCTGAAAACGATACTTAGCCGTCGTCCCATCGGGAGCATTTTTGAGAATATCCACCACTCGATCGATATTCTGCAAAGCTAATAATAAACCCTCCACTAGGTGTAAGCGATCGCTGGCCTGTTGCAACTCATCGCCATACTGACGGGTGAGAGTTGTTTCTCGAAAGCGCAAGAATTCCTGTAAAACTTGTTTTAAAGACAACTGCCTCGGTTGATTATCAACCAAAGCCAGGATAATCGCCCCAAAATTAGTCTGCAGCGCCGTTTGTTGGTATAAAGCCGCCAAAACCTGCTGCGGTTGACTTTCCCGCTTTAATTCAATCACCACCCGAATGCCTTCGCGATTGCTTTCATCGCGGATATCGGCAATTCCCTCCAATTTCCCTAAATTAACTAATTCGGCGATTTTTTCAATCCATGCCGCCTTATTCACCTGAAAAGGCAACTCAGTAACCACAATTGCCGTCCTTTCCCTTCGGCGCTTGCCCTCAATGATAATTGTTTCAGTTTTCGCCACTCCGCGCACGGGAATAATCCCCCTACCAGTGCGATAGGCCTCGCGAATGCCGGTATCATCTAAAATCTCGCCTCCCGTGGGAAAATCGGGCCCGGGGATAATTTCTACTAACTTTTCCTCGCTTAAATCGGGATTATCAATCAAAGCGATTAAACCTTCCACCACTTCCCCTAAATTATGGGGAGGAATATTAGTCGCCATTCCTACCGCAATACCCGAACAACCATTAAGAATCAGTATCGGTAACTGAGCGGGTAAAACAACGGGTTCCTGTTGAGAATTATCAAAATTACTGCTAAAATTAACGATAGCATCGCTAATTCCCCCTAAAACCGCCTGATCACCGATGCCGGCCAAACGGGTTTCTGTATAACGCATGGCCGCCGGGGGGTCGTTATCGATCGAACCAAAGTTACCATGGCCCGATAAAAGTGGGTAACGACTGGAAAAATCCTGTACCATACGAACCAGTGCCTCGTACACTGACTGATCACCGTGGGGATGATATTTACCCAACACATCCCCCACCACCCGCGCACATTTGCGAAAAGGGCGATCGGGAGTTAAACCCAGTTCGTGCATAGCGTATAATATGCGACGGTGTACTGGTTTTAAGCCATCGCGTACATCCGGCAAGGCTCGCCCCACGATCACACTCATGGCATATTCTAGATAGGAGCGTTCCATCTCTTGGTGTAAAGCCGTGGGTATAATTTGACCACTAGCTAAGAAATCCAGTTGTTTGGCCATGAGTCTCTCGTTTTTAATCTGTCTAGCTGTGAATCATAAGGCATTTTGCCCTTTTTAACCTTGTTTATCCCTGAGCATCCCTATGACGACTGTTTTGATTGTAGAAGACGACCCGATAAATTTTCGCGTTTTTGCCAAAATTTTGACCAAACGAGGTGGTCTAGAGGTCAAAGGGACCGAAGATGTGGAAGAAGTGCTTCGTATTGCTCGGGATAAGGAAGCGGACGTGATCTTAATGGATGTCTCCCTCTCCCATAGTGTCTATGAAGGGAAAGCGGTAGATGGCATTAAAATCAGCCAAATTCTCAAAGCTAACCCCGAAACCGCCGATTTACCCGTTATTATCGTCACCGCTCACGCTATGGAGGGCGATCGAGAGAATTTTCTTAAGCAGAGTGGGGCCGATGGTTATATTTCTAAACCAGTGGTTGATCACCAAGCTTTTGTTAATCAAATTTTGGCGATCATCGAGCGGAAGCCGGTGTAAGCTTTGAGTCTTGTTTTGTTAGTATATCAGTATTTATCTAGGGCTTGCTGAATAAATCTCAAAACCTTGTTGGGTAAGACTTTTAGACCTTTTGTCAATCAAAAAGTACCGGCGACGGGAGTGATTGGGGGGAAAATTCAGGGACTTTTCCCCTGAAAATTAGGTAATTGAGCAGATGAGAATCGGTCAAAACCCACACCCCCCGATGTCGGGGGGGGTTGGGGGCCACACCCTGTCCCCACAAGAAACTTTTTGCCGCAAACCCTACTTAATCCTCCACTCTGCCATAGATGGCGTAGGGTTGATCGAGCGACCAGGCCCACATCTGATCCCCTAGGGAAAAATGCCACCATTCCCCCTTATGTCGGCTAAATCCCGCCTCCTCCATCACTTTAGCCAATAAAACTCGTTTTTGATGATAACTCTGTTCTCGCGGGCTTTTTGCGGCGATATAATGATCGGGATGCGATCGCTCACTGATCTCATCGATTTCTCCCCCCATGTCGATGGCTTGTCCCTTCTCGTCCACTAGGGTAATATCGATCGCCGCTCCGGTACTATGGGGAGGCGGAGTGGCGGCATTATCGCTGGGAACCGCCCAAATAGTGTAAACTTCTGTTAAAATCGCTTGACTTTCTGCCTCCGATAGTTTCTCTTTGGCTAATCCTCTTGTGTCTAGGAGAGTCTGAAAACTATAATCGACCATAAATTGTTGCACTTCCACGGGTCGATAGGCATCAAAAATCAAAATTTGCCAACCGGGTTGATAGACTTGCAGACGGTTTTGAGCGTCAATCAGGGCATTTAACACCCCTTGTCGCAAAAAATAGGGAGATTTACCCCGATAATTAGCCCCCAATTTCTCGTAAGCGTGGGGAGAAGGGATAACAAATTTATCTGCGGGTATCGGTACTAGGGGTTCCCCACATTCACGAATAGGAATTTTTTGGTAGGGTTTCATCGCGTCGTCGAGAAACAGTAATTTTATTGATGGTCAACTCGATCGCCAGTTTACATAAACCTGTTATTCCTCCTCCTCATCGGTTGTAGGGAATTTCATACTGGCCCAAGTTAACTGTTTTTGCGGGTCTTTTTCCGGTTCACTAAAACTCTCTTTGAGTTGTTCTTTCACCTGGGCAATATTACCACTTTGAGCGGCATTCTTTAGATCATAGACATAACGAGCATTTTCGATCGCTTCCTCTTTACTACGAGAACTAGACTCAAAGCATTTTTCTAGGTCTTTGTAAATACCCTTGCGAGAGATTTTGAGAAAATATTGACGTTCTGTATCTATAAGTTTAGCCAATAATTCTAGGTGCATGGAATCCTCGGCACAGATATCCGCGAGGATATCCCATTCTTCACTCCCCAAAAGATTATTATCCGCTCCCGGTCGCGGGTCTCGAAAAGTTTCTCCAGTCACTTGTTTATAAATCTTCGGTAATTGGTCATCAAATTCGTGCTTTTCTTCCCTCCAAATCCGGCGAATTTCGCTGAGTTCCTCCGTGGTAATTAGGGTAATATCTTTCATCTCCTCTGGCGCATTAGTACGCACGCTCTCCTGGGCTTCTAATACCCTTCTCAGCCAATATTCCCGCCATTGTTTAGTATAAGGTCCCGGTATGGGTTCGATCGATATTTCTCCATTTAGGTTTCTTTCAAATAATTGTACTTTCCCAAAGATACGGCGAAAATCCCGTTTTGGTCGGTCATCTTCTATATCTAATTCGTTGCGAAGGTCTAAAAGTGGTTGTAACCATTCTTTTTCTTGGTCATTCTGTATCATTGCCTCCATGGATTTATCTTTATTTACCAATGTACACACCCAACAACCTAATCGCGAATCTCCACAGCTAGGAGTGGAGGTATCTACCACTAGGGGACATTCATTATCCGCAGTCGCTCCTCGATACATTGCTAATAATTCTTTGTTGTCTCCTCCCCAGGGATTTTCCCACTGCATTAAGTACATCCATACTTCATCGTTGCGCCAGTCCTCAATAGGAGTATAGACAAGAGAATTAATCAAACTTGGTCGAGGACTCAGACGATCTCTCAATCTACCTTTTTCGTGTTTCGCCATGACATTGGCTCTCTTTTGGCTCTCAGCTTTACGCATTCCTAACACTAAAATAACTTCTCCACTTTCACGAACTACTTGTCGAATGAATTGATTAGCTGGATTAATTTTTAGTCGTTCAGTACACCATCTAAATCTTATTCTCGGTGCTGGATATCCTTTGCCAATCAAACAAACCCAATACCTTGCTAAAACTTCTGGATGTAATATATGAGCTTCTATTGGCATTTTTTGTTGTTCTGCCGCAGTTCTCAGTTGACTAATTGATTTATTTACCCATGCAGTGACTATCGGATTTTCTACCAAAGTATCTGTCGTTATGACGTAAACTTTTTTTTGTCTTTTTTCTTCTGGCAAACTAGCGATCGCATTCCAAACCAATTGTAAAACTGCTGTGCTATCTTTTCCCCAAGATACACCTATGATCCAAGGAATACTGTCTAGACAATATAACTCTTGTATTTCTTGAGTAATACTTTTGATATCTTCTACGAACTCCTCTATAGCACGATTAGGAAAAATAGAAGTTGTTTTTTCAAGCATAATGTTATCAACAAAAAGATAAACTAATTTCTAAAAATATTCTGACGATGCCATTGGATAGCTTCAGGTTTCGGATAGTGGTCTTCTAGAGTGGGTAATAAAATATTCATACCATGAAAGTCTTTAATTGCTTTAGCATTAGGAGAAATTTCTTGAAAGTCTTTACTAATCATAATTTTGTATTGATCGTCAATAGTAAATAGTCCTTGATCGAATGCCCAATGATGATTTTTACAAAGAGATAAACCATTGTTTATCTGGTTATCATAGAATCTGGCAAAAGGTTTGATATGTGCGCCATCGACAATACTTTGTGTCAAGGAGTGGTTTACTTTAAGACCGCAAAAAGAGCATTGATAATCGTATAAATGGACGACTGATTTACGAAATAACGCATCTCTAACTATAGACTTTCTGAAATAATATTTTGTCTGTGTTTCTCCTGTAGCTAAAACGCTACGATCTAGTTCAGTGTCATCATCTTGTTGTAAGACTTGATTAATTTCTAAAATATCTTCTAATTGCTTTTGACTAGAATAAAACCAAGCTTCTATTAGAGTATCAATTAGCTGTCGTCTAGCTTCCGGTTCCTGTAAAAGTTTATACAATTCCTGATCTAAAATCGCATAATCTACATCTGCTCTAATTTTAGGAATAGTTTGAGGACGGCCACCACTATAAATATCACTAAACTTTAGCTTCCAAAATCCGTCATTTTTTAGATGAAAGAATGGTAAAGCTAACCCACCTTTAAAAGTATCTGGGTTTAAACGCTTCCAATACTTATCAAAAGTATCGATTAAGTCATCAGAAATATATATTTTATTGTCTTGAATTTGAGAATCACTAATTAACTCAATTACTGATAATAATAAGATAGGCTTATAAGGTGCTTCACCACTTTGCTTAGACTTATTGACTTTAATTTTAGAAAATAAGTCACAATAATATTTTAAATTGCGTAGGGGAAGACTATCGACCATAGGGGGGGGAGATATGCGGATAAAAAAAGGAAACCATTACCAGCATACAGAAAAACATCCCACCGAGAGGAAAAAATATAGAAAGCCTAGAGAGATCGTCATAATAACATCGATCGAGCGCAGCTGACGAGTGATCGCATACTACAGAATATATGTACTAAGAAAAAGCCAATTGGCATGGCAGCGGGGGAGCGGGGGGAGAAAGTGCTTAGTCAAGTCAAAACTACTCTTCAACAATTTCGACTTTTTTGGTAGCAAGGGGTTCTTGGGTGAAAATTTCTACTTCAATAGCCTTTTTCAGGTTAAGTTTTAGAACTGAAGAAATTGGCAAACCTTTCACCTCATTGATGAGATATTCTTGAGTTTCTGTTTCACGACGTTTGAGATATACCGCTTTCAGCACTGCCTCAATGCCATAACCCGTAACCATGTCACCAATAATAGTAGAGACACCTAAGACCCCAAGTCCGCCAATTACCCCCAGCGGACCGCCTAACCCCAAAAGTGCGTAAATCATGGGATAGGTAGTGCTAGTGGATGCGGCAACAGCAATAATGAAAATAATGCCGGGGAGTCCAAGAGAGGCAAGTTTTTGAAGGACTTCATCCAGAGAAATTCCCCAAGACACAAGTTTTTTGTTGATTTCTGCGGGATTAATGCCGAGAAAATCCTGGGGAATGACGGGTGCGGTAGTTTCCGTCATTGATGAGACTCCTAAAATCACTAAGTTGGATTGGTTGCTAGGGATTTCAGTCATATAAAGTTCGGGGATTCAGATGCCTGGCAGCATTCTACATCAGTCTTACTGTTCACACAACTTGTAGAAAATCCTCAGTTCTTAAGGAAATAGCAATTTCTGTGCATTTTCGGGTTAACCCCTAGAGCATCTCCCAGAGGGCAGCCAGAATGGACAAGCTGACAGTTTAGATACTGTCTCTTTTGTCAAGTTCAATTTATACTAAAATTGATACGCTTACCGGTCTCGGGCAGAGCTATTGTTATCACACCGCAAGATTAATGTTAATATCCTACAGTCATCAGTTCATTTTTTTTCATGTCACAAAAGCTGCGGGGACAAGCGTTAAAGCAGTCTTAGAACCTTATGCACAACAACCTGAAAAATTCAAAATTAATCGCCCTCCCAGAATGTTAGGAGAGCAAATCAATCCCCTGTATGAAATGTGGGAATCCTCTCTTTGGCACGCTAAAGCCAGAGATATGCAAAAAGAACTGTCAGAGGAAGTATATAATAATTTTTATAAATTTTCTTTTGTCAGAAATCCTTGGGATTGGCAGGTATCCTATTATCATTTTATTCTTAAGGAGAAAGATCATGTTAGACATGAATTGGTTAAATCTCTGGACGGTTTTGAAGAATACTTGGAATGGGTTATTAGTACCAAAAATCCCTTTCCCAAAGGAGCAACTAAACTACAAAAAGACCTTATTACTGACTTAGAAGGCAAAATAATAGTTGACTTTGTTGGTAGATATGAAACTTTAGAAGCTGATTTTGATCTGGTCTGTCAAAGGCTAAATATTAAAGCTTCTCTGCCCTGTTTAAACAAGTCAAAACATCGTGATTATCGAGAATATTACAACAACAGAACCAGAAAATTAGTAGAAAAACACTTTCAGGATGACATCGCCTTATTTGGCTACACATTTGATAGTTATCAATCCCAAATTGCAGCGGAAAAATTTTTCCTCACAGCTGCCGGGGGTTATTGAGAGTTTACAAAAATTTAGCTAAACCAATTTTCTGCCTAGGGTTTCAAAACCAGCGTCTATGTGAGTGGTTCTAATTAATCTGATCCCCCCGCCTATCGGCAGCCCCCTTATTAAGGGGGCAAGGGGGGATAGAACCTAAAATCCATTTTTAATTTAATTCCACCTAGCTACTTATGTGAGATATTCTAACAATAGTCCATTAACAAGACAAAATCTAATGATTTCACAAGCCTCTTCTCCCATTACCTTGACAGAGCCAGAACAAATCCAGCCAAGAAATATGAGTGACCTAATTGTCGATTATTTAGAGCAATTAGGGGTAGAATACGTTTTCGGCATCCCGGGAGGACATAATAGTGCCTTCTACGAAGCCTTAGCACGCAGTGAAAGACGCGGGGGGGTTCGTGCCGTTTTGACTTGTCACGAAACCGGTGCCGCTTTTATGGCTGATGGTTATGCTCGTGAAACGGGAAAAATCGGGGTTTGCTGCGGCACAACTGGACCGGGTAGCACCAATTTCATTACAGGATTAGCCTCAGCTTATGCCGAAGGGATACCTTTACTTGTTATCACCGCACAAACTGCCCTACCTAATTTTAGCTGGAGTGCCTTTCAAGAATCATCGCCTGATACCATTGATACAGTGGCCATGTTTAAGCACTGTACCCGTTATAATACCCTCGTCACCCACCCTAATCAATTAGAAAGAAAATTGGCAGCGGCATTAACAACAGTTTTACATTCACCTTTTGGACCGGCTCATCTTAGTATTCCTGTGAATATTTTCCGGGTTGAGTCTCCCTCATCCCTTGCTTATCCCCAGGTAGCGACTCAAGCTGCTGCATTAGTTGATTTAAAAGCCTTAGATGAGCTTGATAGTACCATAAACAATATCTTAGACCAAGGTCAAACCATCGCCATCTGGGTTGGTCAAGATTGTACGGAAGCCACCTCGGAAATTATGGCATTAGCCGAATTAATTAACGCTTCTATTGTCACAACTCAAGGTGGTAAAACCTGTGTTAATCCTTATCATCCTTTAGTAAAAGGGGTCTTTGGTTTCGCCGGACATCAAACGGCCCGTCAAGCTTTAACCGATGATTCTGTTGCTTTAATTTTAGCGGCTGGGATGAACTTAGGCCAATGGGAAACCTCGGCTTGGGATCAGAAATTGTTAACTAAAAAAATAGTTCATATTCATCACGCAAGGGACTATTTTAAAAGTTCTCCGATGGCCAGTTTACACATTCAAGGTACAATCAAAACTACCTTGGCAGAATTACTAAAAAGATTACAGAAAACTCGGCAAAGGGGACAATTAAAACCGGAGTTATCAGCGAGCTTATCCCCTGAATTTTACCAGCCTTATCAACCCGCTCACATTACCGTTAAAGAACCGGATAGCTATCGACTTTCAGAGGATAATTCCCCTGTTAAACCCCAGCAATTAATCGGTGAACTCCTACAACATTTTCCCCCGGAAACCCGCTATTTAGTCGATGTGGGTAATTGGTTAGCTTGGACAATTCACTATTTCTTCCCACCCCGTCCGGAAAATTTCCGTTTAGCTGTGGCAACTGCTCCCATGGGTTGGGGAATTGGCAGTGCGATTGGAACAGCTATGGGGGCAAAAAATACCCCAGTGGTTTGTCTTACAGGTGATGGATGTTTTCTAATGCACGGTAACGAACTTGCTGTTGCTGTTGCTGAAAAATTACCGATTATTTTTATCATTCTTAATGATCAATCTTTTGGTATGGTTAAACACCGACATCTTCAAACGGGAGTAGAACCCCTAGAGTTTGCTTTACCATCAGTAGATTTTAGTCAAATTGCTCGGGGAATGGGAGCGAATGGTTATATTATTCGTAATAGTCAAGACTTGCATGAATTAGATTATGAGGCAATTTATCGGGATGGCAAACCTACCGTCTTAGATGTGCGAATTGATTCGGAATATGTTCCCCCCATAGGAATGTTTTAAAGCCACGAACAATGATCAATACTTTTAACTCAAAAGCGATGTCCTATACCGAGTTAGCAGCCAAGCGATTACTAATTAATTCTTTGCCTAAAAGTGGCACTCATTTGTTGGCTAAGTCCGTTGAAATTCTGGGCTATAAAGAACATTTTGAGGATCGAGAAGTTCAAGAAGTGCCTCTATTTTTTAACTATCGAGAAGTTAAAAAAAGAATCGAGCATCAAACCCAATTTAGCCAAAAACAGATTAGCATAGGGGCTTTAACTCCCTACTATGTAGATTTGGCGATTGTTCGACATTGGTTAACTCTGATTGCCGAAAAGCAATACATTTTAGGTCATATTCCTTGGACACCTCTGTTAACCCCAATTCTTCAGGAATTAAATTATCAGCATATCTTCATTATTCGTGATCCTCGTGCTGTTATAGCTTCCTCAATTCCCTTTGTTTTAGATACGGGAAAAATGCCGGCAAGACACTTTTTAGAAGAGGATTTTAAGTCCATGTCTCCTAGCCAAAGATTAGATTTTATTTTAGTGGGAGGCTATGCGGCAAAAGCGGGAGTAGAAATCAGAAATTTTGCTGAAGTGTTCCGTTCTATGTTAGCTTGGTCTCAAGAGCAAAATTGTTTATTTATCCGTTTTGAGGATCTGGTGGGAGAACAGGGAGGTGGCAAGTCGGAAAAACAAAGGGAGACGATGGAAAAAATTTGCCACCATTTGGATATTCCTTTTAGTGAAACTATTGCTTCTCAGTTGGGGGAAATTTATAACCCTTCTGCTAGAACATTTAGAATGGGGAAAATAGACGGATGGAAAGACTCAATAGAGCCGGCAGATATCGAAAAATTAAACACCTATTGTCAACCATTATGTCAAGAGGCGGGTTATGAAATGTTTTGAGTTATACCTAGGATTAGTCTGATAAATTCCCAGTTTATTGGTGATTATTTTCCTAGATATGGTACGATCCTTCCACGACTTAAAATAAGGAAACACAAAAATGGACTTACAAGCAAATCTTGAGAGATTTAAAAGCAAACACCCCATCAGTCGCAATCATTATATTTCCTATCGTAGTATATACAAAGCTACTCCCAGTCTCAAATTCATATTCAAGCATTATTGCCCGATTTATCATATTTCACTAGATGAGTTTTTTGAATATTATCCCCTTTTAGCATTTATTGAATACCTTGTCTATGAAACTGATGCGGAGATGGAAAGCAATCAAAAGGATAGCAGCCCATCAAGTCAGTCGTCTCTGTGGGATTCTAAAAAAATTATCATTCGATCTTTTTTGCAAGAATTTGATTTAGAAGCTCCTAGTATTTTAAATCAAATGGATAATTTAGGGAAATATATTCAATTGGAAAGTAAGCTATTGACCTCTGAAAATATCACATTAGAAGATGTAATTCGTGCCTCTGAATTGCGGTCTTCTGACGAGTTAATTCTCCACTGTACCTTGATTGCTATGTCAGGTAAACCTTATAGAGATGAAATTTTTGAGATTATGTCACCCATACATATTCTGCTAGAATTTCATGATGATTTTCTTTCCTATCAAGAGGATAGGGCAGCCGGTAATTATAATACCTATTGGATGTTTCAGAAATTGTATGGAGAGGAAGCACACCATTATTTAAAAGCAGAAATAGACCGTTACAGTAAGCTATTTGAAGCAACCCTGAAAGGATTATCTGAACAAGAACAAGAAATTTATTCAGCAAAATGGTCTCGTTTATGGCAAAATGTATTTCCCTATTTCTCTAGTGCTGAACTTCTTCGTCAAGCTGTTTTAGAAGGGGTTTAAACCTGTTATTTGACCGCAGAAATTTATTTGTATAAAAAATCAAAACAAGGAGAACCCCAAATGATCCCATTGATATCTATTGAGCGGATTAAAAGTAAACAAACTATTAGTCGAATCCCTTACATTTCCTATCATAGTCTATTCAAAGCTATTTCTGTAATCCACGTTTCTTTAAGGCTATATTGTCCGATTTATAATATTTCTGATGATCAGTTTTTGGAACTTTCTCCACTCTTAGCACTTATTGAATCTTCTGTCTATGAAACTGATATAGAAACAGAAAACAATCAAAAGAATAGCAATCTATCATCTCACCTTGCTCCCTGGGACAATAGAAAGATAATTATTCAATCTTTTTTAAAAGAATTTAATTTAGAACACCCTACAATTTTAGAGCAAATAGATAACTTAGGTGAATATTTTGAATTAGAAAGTCAGCTAGTAGCTTCTGAAAAAATAACATTAGAGGATGTAATCCGTGCTTCCGAATTGCGTTCATCTGATTTGAGGATTATCCACACTATTCTAGTTCAGATGTCAGGTAAATCCTACAGAGCGGAAATTTTTGAAATTCTCTCACCGACAGAAATCTTGAGTGAATTTCAGGATGATTTTTGTTCCTATAAAAGGGATGTGGCAGCAGGTAATTACAATACTTACTGGATGTTTCAGAAATTGTATGGAGAAGAAGCACACCATTATTTAAAAGCAGAAATAGACCGTTATAAAAATCTATTTGAAGAGAAACTCAAGCTATTTCCTGAAGAAGAACAAGAAAGATATACAAAAAAATGGTCTCGTTTCTGGAAAAGATATTCTTATCTCTCTAGTGCTGAACTTATTCGTCAAGTAGCTCTGGAAGGGGTCGAAAATAATGAATAATTAGCCATCCCATAGCCTGCTATTATTAAAATCTGCATCACTATTCATTGGAAAATTCAAAATTAGGAGCATCAAAAATGAATCTACAGGACTTAGAGATTTTGTATGAGCGTCTTAAAAGCAAACAACCAAGCAGTCAAACCCGTTACATCTCTTATCATAGTCTATACAAAACTGCTTTTATGTTTAAATCTATTTTTAAGCAATATAATATGATTGATGACGTTTCTCTTGATGAGTTTCTTTTATGTTATCCAGTTTTAGCATTGATTGAATCTTTAATCCATGAAGTCAATATTGATCTAGGAAGCAATCAACAGAATAACTTATCATGGGATGCTAGAAAGAAAATCATTCAATCTTTTTTAAAGGAATTTAACGTAGAACATCCTACTATCCTAAATGCTATGGAGAACTTAGGAGAATTTTTTCACCTTGGCAGTCAGTTAGTGACTTCTGAAACAATAACTCATCAAGAGGTGATTCGTGCTTCTGAATTGCAGTCTTCCGATATCAATATGCTTTACTTTACTTTAATTTCAATACTAGGTAAACCTTACAAAACTGAAGTTTTTGAGCTGATGTCACCGATCAACATTTTGCTAGAAGTTCATGATGATTTTCGTTCCTATCAAGAGGATAGAGCAGCCAGTAACTATAACACCTACTGGATGTTTCAGAAATTGTATGGAGAGGAAGCACACCATTATTTAAAGGCAGAAATAGACCGTTACAGTAATCTATTTGAGGCAACCCTCAAAGGATTATCTCAACAAGAACAAGAAGTTTATTCAGCAAAATGGTCTCGTTTATGGCAAGATGTATTTCCCTATTTCTCTAGTGCTGAACTTCTTCGTCAGACTGTTTTAGAAGGGGTTTAAACCTGTTATTTGACTGCGGAAACTTATTTGTTTAAAAATTCAAAAAGGAGAAACTAAAATGAACCCGCAAATGTCCCCTGGGATGATTGAAAGAAAAAAAACCGTTAGTCAAATCCCTTATATTTCCTATTATAGTATCTATAAAGCTACTTCAGTTTTAAAGCCGTTTTTCAAAATATATTGTCCAATTTATAACATTTATGATGATGAATTTTTTGAATTTTATCCCCTCTTAGCATTTATTGAATATCTGATCTACGAAACCGATGTAGAACTAGAAGAGAGTAATCAAAAAGATGGCTCACTATTAACTCAAGTTTCTCCCTGGGATGCCAGAAAAAAAATTATTGAATCTCTGTTGCATGAACTTGGTGTAGAAGGCTCCGCAATTTTAGCACAAGCAGACAACTTAGGTAAATATATTGAATTAGAAGGTCAGCTAATTGCTTCTGAAAAAATAACTTATGAGGACTTACTTCTTGCCTCTGAACTAAGGTCTTCTGATTTGAGGATTCTACACTCTGCTCTCGTTCAGATTTCAGGTAAACCCTACAGAAGTGAAATTTTTGATCTGATGTCACCTCTAGAAGTTTTACTAGAATTTAATGATGATCTTCGTTCCTACAAAAAGGATATGGCAGCAGGTAGTTACAATACCTACTGGATGTTTCAAAAATTCTATGGAGAGGAAGCACACCATTATTTAAAAGCAGAAATAGACCGTTATAAAAATCTATTTGAGGAGAAACTTAAGCGATTTCCTCAAGAAGAACAAGAGATATATTTAGTAACATGGTCTCGTTTTTGGCAAAGATTTCCCTATCTCTCCGATGCCGAACTTATTCATCAGGTTGCTCTAGAAGGGATTTAAAAAACACATGACTAAACCTGTGACTCAACAATTAGACCTGAAAGCGGAAGTAAATTTGGATTCCTCGATTCAATTTGAGCAATCGCTTTCCAAGAATGTACTAGAGCCAAAAGCTATCTTATTGACAGGAGCAACTGGTTTTCTTGGTGCTTATTTACTCGAAGAACTTCTCCAGAAAACCAGCGCAGATATTTATTGTTTAGTTCGCTGTTCTAATATAGAGGAGGGAAAAAATCGTCTTCAAAAAAACTTAGAGTTTTATTCTCTTTGGCAAGATGGTTTTAATTCTCGTATTATTCCTATTGTTGGAGATTTAGGTAAACCTTTATTCGGTCTTTCTCAACTAGCATTTAATGAATTAGCGGCAATAATTGATATTATTTATCACAATGGAGCTTGGGTTAATTCTGCTCGTCCCTACTCCACCTTAAAACCGGTAAATGTGTTGGGGACGCAGGAAGTGCTAAGATTAGCTAGTAGGGAGCAAACTAAACCTGTTCATTTTGTTTCGACTCTTGGGGTTTTTCTCGGTGATAATCAGGAGGAAATTGGCAGAATCACCGAAATGGATAGCCCTAATTTTGTTAATCTTCAAGGAGGTTATCGCCAAAGTAAATGGGTGGCAGAACAATTAGTGATGGTCGCACAAAAAAGAGGATTACCTGCTTGTATTTATCGTCCTTCAAGAATTATCGGGAATAGTAAAACGGGGATTAACGGTAATTTCCAAGATTTCCTGTGTATTTTGCTAAAGGGTTGTATTCAATTAAAAAAATTCCCCGCTTTAAACACACAAATAGATATCGTTCCCGTTGATTATGTCAGTCAGGCAATTGTCGGTTTATCCCAGCAAAAAAACCATGCTGGCAAAGTATTTCATTTAATTAATTCTCAGCTAATTTCCTGGGAAACTTTCTTTAATTCTCTTCAACTTTTAGGCTATTCCTTAGAAAAAGTTAATTATGATAATTTTTATGCCGAATTAAAGTATCAATTATCCCGGTCTCCCAAGAATACACTATACTCATCTTTATTACTGCTTTTGAAACTGTCAAAACTATTTTCCCCTGATAAGCTAGAATTTGACGCAACTCGAACATTGATAGAATTAACAGAGCTATCTATCTCCTGTCCCGTTATTGATGAAAAATTGCTCAGTTTATATTTTTCTTACTTTCAGAAAGTTGGCTATTTCCCCCTGTTCTAGATTATAATTTATAGCCGTAGTTTCGGTTGAGCAATAATAACTCTTGTCCATTGATTATTGTTATCCAGAGTAGGGCAACAAGAGCTACTTTTGTGACTGTTTTCATGATCATCTATTCTTAGAACCTGTTTGAAAAGTTATCGGGGGTTGCTGATTTTAAGTATCAATTGTCCTCTCGGCAATTTTTAAAACCTAGCACTAAGGTAACTTGTGGATAGGAGGCACAATTTAGTCTTCATGTCTTGATTCAGCGACACCGCTTTTTACTATCTTCTGATCTGCCGCTT
>NZ_JBHFLL010000076.1:0-29377 GCF_041928595.1 Microcystis sp. BLCC-F209 | reverse complement strand
TCTGCTCTTTCTTCTTCTTTAAGAGCTTTTTGTAAGTTTTTCTTTTCTTCTAAGTCTAGGAAATCTTTGGCTGGCATAAGTAGGAATTTTCTCAAGTTACTATTTCTATTTTAGGTGGTTTAAGTGCGTTTTAGCTTACTAGGGGAGCATCTCACCTTTGTAACCCCTAAATCAGGTTTTTATGTCAAGCTATTTTGAAAGCCTTGCTAGAAACCGGTTTTAGTGATAAGTATAATTACTAACTTGTATAAATGAGATGCTCCCACTGATGGACGATTTTATCGGCTCTTCTGGTTTCTGTGTGGAAACGAGGTCTATACTGAGAGTTTTTTCGGCAAAATAGTCCTAAATCTTGCCCAATAAGCACTTAACGATTCCATAAGTAAAAATTATCACACAAAGTCGAGAAGAACCAAAAATTTTGCTGCTAAGATTCAACATATAACCTTTAGTTCGTTAGACAGATGACAACCTTAACTGGAATAGTCGAATCAGCCTCTGCGGGAGAAACTGGATTTGATACCGATTATATACTAGACTTAGCTAAGGCGAAATTATTTTATCAAAGCGGTTATCGTTTCTGCTTACGCTATCTTTCCCTTTCCCAAGAAACTACCAAAGATTTAACCAACGGTGAAGCCGATGCCATTCTAAATGCCGGGTTAGCTTTGATGCCCGTCCAACACGTGCTTTATAAAGGTTGGACACCAAGTGCCACACTGGGGGAAAACCATGGTAAAGCAGCCGTCGAAAACGCCAAAACAGTCGGGTTTCCCGCTAAAGTCAATGTCTGGTTAGACTTAGAGGGAATTGATCCACAGGCAACTGTCCAAGACGTAGTAAATTACTGCAACAATTGGTTCGATCAAGTAAACGAAGCTGGCTATCTACCTGGTTTGTATGTAGGGGCTAATTCTATTTTAAACAGTTCAGAATTATACAAGGATCTCAAATTTCAATACTATTGGCATTCCTTGAGTATTGTTCCTGATGTTGCTGTTCGAGGATATCAAATGACTCAACAAGGGGTGCGTCAACAAGTTCATGGTATTAGTATTGATAAAAATACTACCCATAATGATAATTTGAATGGGATTGTACAGTGGCTCATTCGTAAAATAGATTCTCAGTCGTGAATTACCCCACAGACATGATCGGATGTAGTATTTTAATCAATTAACTAACTAAGGCGATAATTGTTATGATTTCTGTCAATGGTTTGCGCGGTCCTCGTATTTTTAGCGGTGCCTTAGTCTTTGTTAATCCTGATAGTACGACACCGCAAGTCATTCCTTTTCAATATAATCCGAGTCGCTTGCAACGATCCTTAGAACCCCAAATGGCAGGAGGTGAGGAAAATAACCGTTCTCTTGCCATCCGCTATACAGGCGCACCCGTTGAAATAATCAACATAGATATCCAGTTAGATGCTTCCGATAAACTGTGCCACGATGATCCGATTACAGTTCAATTAGGCATTTATCCTTATTTAGCCGCCTTAGAACTTTTAGCTTTTCCTTCCCTTAATCAAGTCCAAAAGAATCAATCTTTACTAGCAAATGGCACGCTAGAAGTAGCATCTTTGACCTCTCCTGATATTTACTTGGTTTGGGGGCCTCAGAGGGTGCTTCCTGTGAGAATCAATAACTATACAATTGTGGAAGAATTGTTTGATGCTCGCCTCAATCCTATTCGAGCGACGGTTTCCTTGAGTATGCGAGTGTTAAACTACTCAGATTTGAGTTCTTCTAACCCTCAATACCATCAATTTAGTGCCTATCAAAATATCTTACAATCTATGTCTAGTAGTGCTATTACTACTTCCAGTCAGATGTTGGGAGTGAATATCAATCAACTTAGATAAACCATTGAAATTGAGGAGGATTTTAAGTCTAAATGTTTGATCATACCAGTCGCTATTATGCTATTGCCGATGCTCGATATACGAGTTCTACTGGGCAGGAAATTATTTATAAACGCCGTCGTTTTCTTCCCCAAGGTCAAGATTTACCCTTTCTCACGAATGTTAAGGTTAATGATGGTGATCGGTTAGATATTATTGCGTCCAAAACTTTAGGTAATCCCCTGTTATTTTGGCGGATTGCGGATGCGAATAATGGGATGAATCCCATAGATTTGACTGAACGTCCAGGACGCATTTTAAAAGTTACGATTCCCCAAGTACCTGGAGAATAATCATGACGGGAACAGGTATTACGCTAAGATTAGCATTAGGAAAAAATCGTCCCAGTCCTGCGCCCCAATTTATTGCTGAATCCCTGCAAAGTGTCGAGATTACTCAAAGCGATCAAAGTCCGTCGAAGTTTCAATTATTGTTTCATGCTGACCGAACCAAAGTACTAAGTACCGATTATGAGTTATTGAGAAGTCCCCTCCTCACCCCAAAAAATCGAGTAATTCTGACCATCACACTTAACGGAACACCGAGTATTTTAATAGATGGATTTATTACCCAACAAGAATTAATTCACTCTCAAGAATTTGGGGCAGCTATGTTATCGGTGACAGGGGAAGATGTCAGCATTGTCATGGATCTGTATGAATGCTCTACCGAATATCCCAATTTGGGACACATCGCAATTGTTGAATTAATTCTCGCCAAATATATTCCTTTACTCGGTTTAATTATTCCCGAAATATTTCCTGCTACGTTACCCCCTTATCAATCGCTACAAGTGGATTGGGTTCCCCAACAAAATGCCACTGATCGCGCCTATCTTCAGCAATTAGCCGCCAGACACGGCTATCTTTTTTATATGAGACCAGGGCTAACTTTCTTGAGCAATATCGCCTACTGGGGTCCCCCCGTACGTAGGGGAAACCCACAACCCGCTATGACTGTGGACATGGGACCTGCGACCAATGTAGAATCGATTAACTTTTGCTATGATGCTCTATCACCCACCCTAGTCTATGGTTTTGCCCAGTCCGACCCCCTTCAACCCGAATTATCAGAAGACATCCCGATTGTTACCACTAATAGTACCCGAACGCCCCTATCTCAGTCCGAACTGCAACCCTTAGAACTGTCTCTGCCCTTTGTACGAACCCAACAGTTTACAGATCCCCGTCTTGGTCCCCTAGATGCTTTAGCAAAAGCCCAAGCGATTACCGATTTATCTATAGATAACGTCGTGGTTGCTCAAGGACAATTGAATACTCTCCGTTACGGGCATATTTTGCAAGCCCCTGGTATTGTGGGCGTTCGAGGTGTCGGTCATAGCTATGATGGTCAATATTATGTCCAAAGTGTTACCCACAAAATCGCACGGGGGAACTACCAACAACAATTTACTCTGACCCGTTCTGGTCTAGGAAGTCTGACGAATTTTGTTCAACCCTAATCTTAATTTAATTCTGTTTAATTTATGATGAATGGCAATTGTTCTCCCCGTTCCAACCCGACGAATAATGCAGATGCTGCGTCCTCTGATGGCGGGCAGCGTTTTTATGGTAAGTATCGAGGAATCGTGCTAGATAATGAAGATCCGTTAGGATTAGGACGAATTCGAGCAGAAGTTGCGGTGGTTTATGGATCTAAGTTAAATTGGGCTTTGCCTTGTACTCCTTATGCGGGTCCAGGCGTTGGGTTTTACGCTATTCCCCCTGTTGGGGCTAATGTTTGGCTGGAATTTGAAGGAGGCGATCCTAATTATCCTATATGGGTGGGCTGTTTTTGGGATGAAGGTCAAGTACCAAGGAGTTCCGAAGAATTGCCTAATCCTGCAACTAAGATATTTAAAACCGAATTTATCAAGATGGTACTCAATGATCTGCCGGAAGTGGGAGGTTTTACGTTAGAGTGTTCCCCTGAAGCGGTGGCGACTCCCTTAAAAATGGTTTTTAATTCAACGGGGATTGAAATTAATGCTGCCCCTGCCATCATTAAATTAGTCACAGAAGAAGGAATTACCCTCGAATTTCCTCCCGGTACGATTTCCATGACAGAAGCGGCCATTACCTCAGAAATTCCTGAATCAACCCTAACTCTAAACGAAGAAGCCATTTTAATAAATTCGGGTGATGTGACGGTAACAGCCACTGCTGATGTGGCTATAGAGGCTGCCACTACTAAAATAACAAGTATAGTCAACATAGAAGGAAATACTAATATAATCGGAGCAGTTGAGATAGAAGGAGAGACCAACATAGGGGGTGCTTTGACCGTTGAAGGGGAGACCAACATAGTAGGTGCTTTGACCGCTGAAGGAGGTATTGCTATATTAGGGGCTGGTACGATTGACGGAGAGCTTATCATTTAACATGGATAATTTTTCTTATTCTAAACTCAGGTTAATTTAGCCTCTCTATTTCAAAAAATTGCGAGTCCAACAAAAAAAATATGCAAATTGCTTTCCCTTTTAACCTCAATAATCAAGGTTTAGTCGCCACCACCGACTACAATCAACATATCTATCAAATGATCGAACAAATTCTCTTTACCATGCCGGGAGAAAGGGTTAATTTGCCATCCTTTGGTTGTGGGTTGCAACGATTAGTTTTTACCACTAATAATACGGAAATGGTAGCCGTTACTCAAGCGATGGTACAAGCTGCCCTTAGTCAGTGGCTAGGAGATGTCATTCAGGTGGCAACAGTAGAGGTTAAGAACGAGGACTCTAAGGTAACAATTTTGATTGAGTATGCTGTTCTGATTAGTCAAGAACGGTATCGAGTTAAATTTGAATGTTGAGGGGAAATCGTCAATGGAAATGACCGATAAATTTAGTTCTTATATACGATTACAACGTCGATTAAATGTTAGTCAACATCCTAACTTAATCGGACTGGATTTTCTTGAAATAGAGCAACAAGAACAACAATGGTATTTAAGAGCTTATTTTGTTTCACCTTCTCCTGAGCATTCCAATAAGCAACATATTCCCCCTAATTTGACTCCCGCTAATTTTCAAATAAAAACACTACAGAAAAATTTAGCACCTTTAAAAGTTGAGTCAGTGAGTTACATTAAAAATCATGTACAATTAGAACTAAATTTAACCACGAAAAATGAGGACTGGCTCGGTTTTTACCTTCTCACATTAATCGATATCGAGTATTTAGACTCGGCGTTATCTCAATTACCTTTTAGTTTATGGCCAGATAACACCATCCCGATTAATCCTCAGTCTCCTACTGATTTACCACCACCTTTACAATTACCTATTGAAATTAATTATTTAGCTAAAGATTATCAAAGCTTTCGGCAATTAATGCTAGATTATTTAACGTTATTACTCCCCCAATGGCAAGAACGTCACGAAGCTGATTTAGGAATTGTCTTAGTTGATTTACTCGCTTATGTAGCTGATTATCTCAGTTATTATCAAGATGCTGTTGCTACGGAAAGCTATTTAGGAACAGCGCGACGGAGGCTTTCTTTAACTCGTCATGCTAGATTACTAGATTATCAGGTATCAGAAGGATGTAATGCTAGGGTTTGGGTACAAGTACAAGTAACGGGAAATACTGTTTTACCGATTGGAACACCCCTATTGACACACAATCAACCCGCCCCTAAACGAATTTTATTTAATGAATATAAGCAACGTATTCAACAGGCTAATCCTTCAGAGCAAGTGTTTGAAACGATGGAAACAGTCTCCCTTTATGTTCAACATAATGAAATGTATTTTTATACTGGTGGAAGTCTTCAACTTTCCCTAAAAAAAGGAACAACTAAAGCGACTTTAAAAGGACATTTTTCTAACTTGCAACAGGGAGATATTTTGATTTTTGAGGAAGTTATTAATCCCCAGACTGGTTTAGCTAAAGATGCTAACCTTCAACATCGTCATGAGGTAAGATTAAGCCAAAAACCTCAACTGAGTTATGATGAACTTTACTCTCAAGAAATAACTGAAATTGAATGGATGCTAGAAGATAGATTACCTTTTGATTTGGTTGTGTCCAGCTTAACAAACGAGGGATGTTATCAACAGGATTGCACAGTGGTTAGAGGCAATATTGTTCTGGCAGATCATGGCTGTACCATTGATAATGATAAGCTCCTAGATATCGTTCCAGAACAGGGAAAATATCGCCCTCATTTCTGTCCGAGTGGATCGCTAACGTTTCGAGTTCTTTTTCAGTCTAATATCGCCAAGAAACAATCAGCTAAAAAAACCTTAGAACAAAAACCGCATCAGGCAACTCCTGCCATTCTCTTGCAAGAATTAGGAGGACTTTACCCATTTCTTCCTCCTAAAATAATTGGAAATAGTAATATTTGGATCGCCCAAAGAGATTTACTTGCCAGTAATCCGTTTAGCCAAGATTTCGTTTTAGAAATGGAAGAAGATGGTTTAATTTATCTACGGTTTGGCGACGGTAAACTTGGCAAACTACCCCCCATTGGGCATCAATTTCAGCCTATTTATCGGTTAGGAAATGGCATTCAAGGAAATGTGGGTCAAGAAACTATTACAACTATTGTAACTGATGATCTTAACATTATAGGTATTCGTAATCCGATGCCTGCCCAAGGGGGGGAAGAACCTGAATCTCTTGAAGAAATTCGTCTGAATGCACCAGTGGTTTTTTATACTCAAAAACGTTGTGTCACCGAGGCAGACCATGCAGCAAGAACCGAAACCCATCCTGATGTTATGCAAGCCATCGCTATTCGTAAATGGACAGGTAGTTGGAATACTCTCTTTATCTATGTTCTTCGTCATGAAGGGCGATCTGTAGATTCAGCATTTGCAGCAGAAATTAAGGATTATTTGACCCCTTGGGCAATAATTGGCACAGATTTAGTGATAAAGGGCGCACAATTTGTGCCAGTCGCCATTACCCTCAAGGTGTATATTAAGCCTCATACTGTGCCGAATCAGGTATTAGGTATCTTAAATTTGGCTTTTAGTTCGGTCATTTTTCCCGATGGAGAAAAAGGATTTTTTTCCCCAGATAGGTTTAAATTAGGTCGCCCCCTTTATCTGAGTCAAATTATCGCTCGTGCTTTACAGGTTCAGAATGTGGTTCGGGTTGAAGCAACTCAATTTCAGCGTTTGGATCGACTTTCGCGCAATGAACTAGATACAGGAGTGATTGAGGTATTACCATTAGAAGTAATTCAAGTGTTAAATAATGTGAAAGAACCCCAAAAAGGTAGAATTAAGTTTATCATTGAGGGATAATTCGGTAATTAGGTAGTTAGCGGTCATTGACGACAAGTTGAGTAGCGGATTATGGGGAGATATAGACCACCAGGAAGATCACGTTCATCTAGGAGAAAAGCCAAGAAACTACAGAGACTACAGGAACAACAGTCAAGGTTTTCTGCACCTTCTGTTGGAAGAAGACAGAGTTTTGAGCTTGGTGTACATGGTGCTAGAAGCCGTGAGCAGCGAAGACTAAGCCGGGATTTTGGTTTTCGTGTATCAGGTAATACACATGAATCAGAACACTCAGTGGGCTTTGAGCCTATTAATCGAACATCAGGCGAGAGAAGAGGAACAGTCGGCGCTCGATTTCTGGAAAATCAAGCACCTGCATATCAGGAAGTAAAAGATTTTCATAGATCTCATATTGGAACGGGTACTAAAAACGACCCTGATGAATCAGGTATGAATTCAAGACAATATCGTGATACTCAAAGAAGTCTCTTAGAAGAAGGGGATGTTAGTAGTGCTGTGCAAATGAACCAATTAGCATACGCTTTCCTTTTAGGTTTCCAAAAAAACAGGGGTAGCAGAGAAAACCAGATAGCCGATGACTCGTACAACCTCATGATAAGGAATATGAACAGACTAAGTTATGCCGATGGACTCTCGAACATAACTGTACCTGTTGATGAAAGGCAAAGAAAAGAAATGCGTCTAGCGCGAATTGCGGCGACAACGGGACAATGGCCAATAAATGAAATAAAGGAAGCCAATAAAAATTTAAGCCGACGTGAACCTGATGAAGAAAATGAGGAAAAGAAAGAGTGATAAAGAGTGGTTTGGGTTTTGATTAATTGTTTGTTCATAGTTCTATGTCTAAAGAAGATAACTTGTGCCAAACCCGATCCGATAAGGATTTTAGCCATCGCTTCTTCTATCAACTTTTACGGTGCAAGATGCGAGTAAATAACAATTAGTTCTTTCAGAGTTATACGGGGTTATGGTGTTAATTGTTATTCTTGTTTCCTTTTCTTCCGTATTTCCTATTTTCTGAAAGCGATAAATTCTGCTTAAGTACCTAAGCAAAATTAATTATACATATCTAACCACCTCTTGCCTCTTGCCTCTTGCCTATCTTCACTAGGAAATTAATTTTGCAGGACTACTTATAATCATACAGTTGTGAGAACCTATGGATTTCGGTGACACTAGCTTGATTCTTCAACATCTTTTAAGAGAGCGCAATTCATTGAAAAATGATGACTATTTTTGGTTACAGAATTTAACCTGTTATAATCCCCCTGGTCTAACGCAACTCAAATATCGAGCGGGAACTTACAGCACCTTTTTGCTATGGATGTTAGCGCAAGCTCCCAAAGAAATCATTACCAACGAGCAACTTTTTGTCACGCAACCCCTCGCTAATCTCAATACATCTAGATTAGTTCCTAATGATATCGTTCTTGCTTTCTTGAAAATTTGGGCAGTTTTAGGGGACATTCTCACCTTTTATAACGAACGCATTATCAACGAAGGCTATTTAAGCACCAGCGTCGAAAGTTTCTCCGTCGAACAATTAGTCCGCAGTTTAGGTTATCAACCCGATCCCGGTTTAGGTGCTACTACTTACCTTGCTTTTACCCTCAGAGTTGCTCAAGGTATCCCCACTGAAATTATCATTCCCGCCGGTCCCCAAACCCGCGTTCAAAGTCTGCCTAAACTAAATCAAAAACCCGTTATTTTTGAAACCAGCGAAAGCATTGTTGCCCGAGCCGCTTGGAATGCCATTAAAATCTATCAGCCGACCGTTTATCCTCAAATAACCCTCAATTCTGGTGCGACAGGAATCCGCATTGCGGGGACAACCACAGGATTAAAACCCAATAGTCCTCTCCTGTTATTAAGAAAAAATTCTGACCAGCGATCGCCCCAAACAGAAGCAGAATTTCGCCTGTTACACGAGGTAGAGGTCAATAAAAGCCAAGGTTACACCCTAGCACTATGGCAAACCCCTTTAACTCAAGGAAAACCCTTATCCCCGACACCAGACAGTTTACCCCAAGCCTTTACCTTTAAACAACAAGCCAAACTATTTGGCCACAATGCTCCCTTCTGGAATAGTCTTCCTGAGCGTACTAAAGCGCAATATAGCACTCGTTTAGGGGGAATTTTTCTGAGCGATAATCGGGGTCAATCTTGGGTAAGTAATAATACCAATTTACCCGATCTCAAATGGCAAACCTTAGTAATTACTACCGACGGAACAGTATTTTTAGGCACAAATAAGGGACTTTATCGAAAAAAAAATCAAGACGATCATTGGGGAAAAATAACGGGGGGATTGTCCCAACAACCGATCTTTTCCCTATTGCTAACCTCTGACGAACAATTACTGGTAGGTACTGTGAATGGGGGGGTATTTCGTTCCGTTGATGGGGGAGAAAGTTGGGATCGTCTTCAAGGATCATTAACGATAGTAGAAACAGAACCCAACCGTAAATTAGTTAATGCTACTCTGCCTGGAACAAGTGTTCGTTCAATAGCTTGGAATAACCATAATTTATCCAAACCAGCCACTCTTTTTGTCGGGACAGATAATGGCATTTTTAGGTTAACAATGGGTGGCAGAAGTTGGCAACCGACTAATCGAGGTTTACCTCATTATAACGAACAAACGGGACAAACTTCTCTGATTATTTATGCCCTAGCCATTAATCCTGTTAATGGCTACCTTTATGCGGGAACAAACTTAGGTATTTTTGCATCTTCTGATCAAGGAAATTGTTGGCGATCGCTCAACAAAGGTTTACCAAATTATCAGAAACAAGTCGCTTCATCCTCGGCGAAATTACCAAGATTGAATAACTGTCTCCCCAGTACAGAAACGGCGATTACTATTAAATCTATTATTCACTATCAAGAGCCTCAAAGTCAAATTTGCTATCTTTTTGTAGTGACAGAAGCAGGGATTTTTCGGTCTCAAAATAATGGCCATAATTGGCAGTTAGTTAATAATGGTTTAGAATCTCCTAAGGGTAAGATTGTAGTCAGTTCTTTAGGGACATTACAAAATCAAAACCAGATCATTTTGTTAGCAGGAACGAATCAAGGATTGTTTTCAAGTGACAATCATGGCAACCAATGGCAATTACTTGATCAAGTTGAAAATATCGAAACTGTAGCAACTAATAGTAAAAATAAAGTTGCGATCGCTACTCCTTTAGGTGAATTTAAAGATCAAGACTGGCCTAACTTTTATTTGCTGGATAATTATATTGACTTAGATAAAGTTTATTCCTCAATTATTCCGGGAAGTTTTGTGATTCTGAGACAGCAATTACCGACTCCAATCGTAGGTATTTATCGGGTAAAAACCGTTCTCAATCTTGTAGCTTCTGACTTCACACTTAAAACTTCAATTACCCGTCTTGAAATTGATAGTCATGAAACGCCAAAGCTCAGTCAGTTTAATTTACGCAATACCCAAGTTTTTCTACAAACAATATCTCTTAAATTATCTGGGTCTTCCTCATCACCTCCTACCCTAGTAAAAGGATTAGAAATTAACCTAAATGGTGAGAATTTAGGTTTAGCTAAAGGACAAACTTTGAGTATTACGGGAAAAAGACCTAGAGCGGTAATTATTGGGTCTTTAGGGGGAGTTTATCACAATAAAGATAAAAAATGGAATCTGTTAGGATTAGAGAATTTCTCAGTGGAATTCCTAAGTTTTAATCAAGATAATAATTTAGTTGCAGCCACAGAAATCGGGATTTTTATCTATAAAAGTAACCAATGGTCAAGACTTGGTAAAAATATTATAAAAGCTACCAAAATTTTGCTAAGTTCCTCTCAAGAATTAGTCTCTGCGACTGAAGATGGAGTCTATTATTATAAGGCATCAACGGATGAATGGAGTCTTTTAGGAAATTTAAAAGAACCTGTCTTAAGTTTAATATTCAGTCCGCAAGGAGATTTGTATTGTGGTACAGAAAAAGGGGTTTTTTATTATCATGATTCCCAGTGGATTTCTCTCGGTTTTAGCGATCAAAAAATATCAGCTTTACTTTGGACTCCTAGCTATCTCTATGTGGGAACTAATCAAGAGGGAGTCTATCGCTGTACTATTCCAAAATTAGAGGAACAAGCTGTCATTCAAGTATTAAACGTTTGGAAAATTAAAAGCTTAGTAAGTGACTCTCAAGGACAGCTTTTTGCTGGAACTGATGGGGGAGGAATTTTTTATTCTTCTGATCAAGGTATAACTTGGAAAGAAAGAAATTTCGGACTCTCAGATCAACATATTCAGTGTTTACTAATTTCTCCTCAAGACATCCTCTATGCTGGAACAGAAAGGGGAGGACTTTTTTATTCTCTCAATCAAGGGGAAACATGGATATTTTGGCCTTTAGGTATTTCTAACAATATCAAAACCTTAACTTTAGATGGCGAAAATAATCTTTATGTTGGAACAGGAACAACTGCTTATTTACAATCTGCCGAAAGTTTAGAACCAACTCCACTTAAGCAACAGCAATTATTTGCTATACCTTCGGAATTTAAAGAACTATTAAATCAAGGTTTTATTACTGAGCAATTGAACAAAATATTCCAAGATAATAACCAATCGTTAGATCCTAGTACAACTATCAAGGTGGAACAAGTTGATCGCTGTTGGAGATTGTCAGATAATCACGGCAATACCTTCTTAATTCGGCAAAATTTTAGACAACTAATCGTAGAATATACTCCTCAATTTGAAGTGCTAAAAGCTCCAGTTTCTCATCCACAATATGCACATCTGTATTACTGGTTTTTGCAATCTCCCGATAGTCCCGAAATTAAATTGATAGCTCAATCGGATGAAATAATTTGCGAATCTGCCGTTAATTCTTCTTCTTCAATTAGTGAAATTACAGTTGTTGCAGATGTAATTAACAAAAATAATAATCATACAATCGTGAGTTTAACTAAGTCTTTAGAATTTGTTTATGATGACAAAACAGTAACAGTATGTGGGAATGTGGCCAGAGCTACCCAAGGGGAAACTATCCATAATGAAATTCTAGGAAGTGGTAATTCAGCCCAAAAAAATCAAAAGTTTACATTACAAAGACATCCTTTAATTTTTCTTCCTAACCCTAACGGGATAGAAAACCTTAGCACCTTAACAATAGCAGTAGAAAGACAATCAAATTTTAACTTTACTAATGTCAATCATACTGAAATTATTTGGCATCAAGTTTCTAATTTATTTAACTCCACTACTGATAGCCATGATTATTTACTACAAGTTTCCGAGCAAGGAAAAGCTACCATAACATTTGGTGATGGTAAACAAGGCGCTCGTCTCCCCACAGGACGGGAAAATGTCTTGGCAACTTATCGTACAGGTATTGGTCAAGATGGGAACGTTGATAGGGGACAATTAAGCATTATGGCTAACCGCCAACCAGGAGTGGATAAAGTTATTAATCCGATTCCTGCGTCTGGGGGTAGAAATCCCGAAAAAATGGTCAATATTCGGCAAATAGCACCTCTATTTGTGAGAACTTTAGGTCGGATAGTTTCCTTAAATGACTATGAAGATTTGGCGATTACTTTCCCCGGTATTGCTAAAGCTAAGGCACAAGTTTTGTGGAATGGACATCAACAATTAATTCATCTTACTATTGCTGCTAATAACGGTGTTCAGATTTCTAAAAACTCGAAGCTTTGTCAGGATTTATATCAAGAAATTCAAAAATTAAGTATTCATTCACAACCGATACAAATTGAATCTTTTGTACCCTTATTTTTTCAGTTCCAAGTCAAGGTAATCATAGCTGAAAATTCCGATATTCTAAGTATCAAATCTCAGATTAAAGAAACTTTCAATTCTCAGTATTGTTTTCAGCAACAAACCTTTGGACAAACTATTACTTCCGATTCTATTATTGCCACCATCCAGAGTATTACTGGTGTCTTAGCTGTTGACTTAGAAGCACTTTGTTTTCATGGCGATTACCCACAAATTTATCCTACCCTACAGGCAAAATTGGCTGAATGGAACATTGCATTACAAGAAATTGTTCCGGCTCAGTTGTTACTCTTGGTTTTTCAAGAAAGTTTTCTGCAAATTACGAAAGTATAATGCTTCCGCAAGAATAAATCAAGACAACCAATCTTTAATTTCATCACTGGTTAGGGTTTTTTCTAACTTACGATATTCACTTCTTGCCGCTTGTAGTAAATCAGTCATCTTAACAGCACGTCCTTTTTCTGAGGCTAAAAAAGCAGCTTTTAAAGCAATATTACGAATTTCACCCCCAGATACATTTAATTGCGCTAGTTTTTGTATGTCTAAATCTGCTTGGGGCATTTGTGGTGGAAACATTTTTTGCCAAATTTCCACTCTTTGAGCAAAGTCAGGAAAGGGAAATTGAACAATAAACCGTAAACGTCGTTTAAAGGCACGATCTAAGGCTTCAGGAATGTTAGTAGTCAAAATAGCTAATCCTCGATAGGCTTCCATTTTCTGCAATAAATAGCTAACCTCAATATTAGCATAGCGATCATGGGAGTCTTTGGTTTCTGTTCGCTTACCAAAAAGAGCATCCGCTTCATCAAATAATAAGATAGCACCCCCAGCTTCAGCCGCATCAAAAACTCGTCGTAAGTTCTTTTCAGTTTCGCCGATATACTTATTAATGACGGTACTCAAATCAATACGATAAAGGTCTAAACATAATTCTTTGGCTAAAATTTCAGCAGCCAGGGTTTTTCCCGTTCCACTTGAGCCAGTAAATAAAGCACTAATTCCTAGTCCTCGCTCACTTTTCTGATTAAATCCCCAATCTTGGTAAACTTTGGCTCTTTGGCGTACTTCTAGGGCGATTTCTTCTAGAATTTGCTTCTGAGTTTCGGGTAATACTAAATCACCCCAACCTGCTTTAGGCTCAATTCTTTGGACTAAATCATCTAATTTTTGTCTTGCTTGTAGGCGACAAGTATCCCAAAGTATTTGGGCAACTTCTTTTACAGTAAATGTCTCGGTTTCAGTTTGACTGAGTTTACCTAAAGTCTCTGTCCAAGTAGCATAAATGTTGGGATAGTTCATATTAAACTGAAAGACAATTTCATTAGCCAGTCCCTTTAAATCTAGATCAATTTCACTAAAAAGCATCTTCCAGAGTTGTTCTTGCTCGCTTTGAGTGGGTTTTTCTACATCAAAAGTAATCATCGGTCGCTCGGTTAATAAACCCCGCTCTCGGCTCGATAGGATTAAGAAACTGGCACTATTTTCCAAAAAATAAGATAAGGCTTCAGTTTGGGATGTGTCGCTGTCTTCGGTCAGGCGATCGCATTCGATTAATAAACCTTTTCCCAACAAAATTGCCTCTCGATCCCATAATCGCACGATCAAATCTAATCTTTCAGGGTTACTCGGAAGCGTTGAGACTGAGAGTCGCGCCAAGCGTAAGTCTAATTTTTCGGCCGTCTTAGCTGCGATCGCTTGTTTAGCGGCCAGATTATCCCCAGATAATTGCAATAAAGGATATTGTTTTTGTTCTTGTCCTTCTATCCATGTGGCGGCCAATTGTTGGGCTAAATGGCGATGAGAAGGAGCAAAACGCTCTTCTGTGGGAAGAGGTTTGATAATTTCTCCTAATCTACGGTCAATAAAAGATAATCCCATCAAATAGAGGAAAATATTTTCGTCAAGGGTGAGGGGACTGGTGAGTAAGGTGGGTCCGGGTTGTACTTCAATTAAATGCCAATAACGTAAAGAACCCGTCGAAGAAATAGCTTCCCAATTCGCTTCGGGTAAGACGGCTAAGGCGAGGGAAAAAGTAGGATAATTAAGATTGTCATTTTTTTGAGCATCAGCACATAATTGAGCAAAGGTGGGATCAAGTTCCATCGCTACACACAGTAGGAGCAGCTCTATTTCAAAGGGTTCAAGATTAAAGGTTTGGTAGAGATGTTCTAAAGCCGAAGCCGAAGGCATTTGTTCTTTGGCTTCGTTAAGTTGAGCAAATGTTGCTTCTAGCTGTTGCTCATCCCAGCGTTTGCGTTTATCCTCCAAAAAGGCAATATATCGGTTAATTTGCTGTCGGATAGAAGCGATTGCTGCCATCAGAAAGTTAAAATTGGCTTGTTGCCAGGAAATGCTCTCCCCGCCAGACATAAATTTATATTAGTTGTTAACGTTTTTATAGTAAGCTATAAATTATCAATAATCAAGTAAATACATAAAGATATGTAACTTATAGCAGTTTTCCCATTCTACTTAATCTTAACAAGGAAGTATCCCTGAATATGCCTCACTCAAACTCAGAAAAGCACAAAAAACGGTTGAAGAAAATTCTTGATCGACACGGAAAGTCAACAGGCAAGATAGGATTTTATGACAAAAGAGCTACAACAGGTTACAGATATGCCATAGGAAAACGGCAACAAGGCCCCCATACTATGGCTCATATTACGAAAAGAGTAGCATTACAAGCAGCGATAGAGGCTGGCATAGATCCGTTACTTCTGAGAGGTACGGCGGCATTCCCGAGACCACGAGTGATGAACAAAAGAATGAGACATAGTTTTCGAGAGAGAGGAACAAATTGGCAGCAAGAGACAAGAAAACAAAGAACAGCCTATCTTAAGGCCTATCGTAAAGCGTGGAAAGAGTCCTCCTCAAGCAACAAAAATCAAACAAAAAGACTTGATGCCTTAAGGCGTGGGATGGAACTTAATCCAGCAACAGTTTACAATATAGGAAAGGGGACAACTTCTTCTTCTCAAATAGCGGGAAAAGGAGAAAATAGACAAAAAGCAGCGCAAGATCTTTGGAAGTTGGTCAATACACCATCAGGAAAGATTCCAAAAATGGAAACAATAGACTTAAGTGGTGCAAATACCCACGAAAAACATCGTTCAAAGAAGATGGTAGCGTCTATTGGCCAACTGTTAAAAGAGGAATATCTCGATCCAGATTCGAGTGACAGTGAATCTGATAGTGAAGTGGAACTAGATGACTACTAACTCGGTGGTCAAAAACGACTCAACCATCGAGTGTTGACCCTAGAAACGCTGATTATGAAAGAGTGACACATTAAATTATTGACAATATGGCTGTAAACTTATGATTTATCAACTTTTCTCCTCATCATAATAGCTAAGAAATTAGCGTAGTTGGGAAAGTCCTCTAAGATGATATACTTTTACCAGTTTTAGACAAAATCAAGAATATGGAAGGAAATTTTTCTCGGTCAACATTTAAAGCGAGTAAGGGTTACAATCGCGTCTTTATGCAACAGGGGCGCGTTCAGCTAGATGCGGACTGGAATGAGGCGATAGAGAGTATCACTCATAATCAGCAGTCAGCCATTCGCTATCTCATCGGTGATTGTGCTGTCCCCCACGAAAATGGCGGTTTTCGCATATTTAAACAAGATTGTCTCAAATTTAATGGTAAATCTAACTATCTCAATCTAGGATCACGCTTTTCTTTAGCGAATAGCGATAGTTTTGTGATTGAAGCTTTGGTTTGTCCCCGTTGGGAGGGTAATGGCGGCACAATTTTAAGTAAATTGAATCTTAACCAAAGTAATGATTATCAGGGAGAATATCGTCTTTTTATTAAACCCAATGGGACGGTAGTTTTCCAAAGAATAGAATTGTTACTAGATCAACAGAATGCTGAATTAGTGAGAGAAAATACCCTTGACTATTCAGATGCCATTTATCTCCGTTCCTTAGAAGCTATTAAAGTTATTGAATTAGGGCGATTTGTCCATATTGCCGTAGTTTCTATTGGTAATAATCTTTATTTATTTGTCGATGATCAGCTAGTCGGTACCTCTTACCAATTCAATGATTATCAAGAAGCTTCTGATCTTCCCTTTTTAATTGGCGCACAATGGTTAAATGAGCAACCCGATAACTTTTTTGATGGCTTAATCGCTGATATTTTAATATCAGAAATTTTGAACAGAGAAGCATTAGAAAAAAATTCATTAAATTTCAAATTAAAGCATTTACAAAAACAGCCGCACTGGTCACTTTTACAAAATAAAGAAATTATCTCAACTAACTTAAATGGCAATTTAGAGAAACGATATTCTCCTCCTATTTGGCTCATTCAGCCTCTTTTTATTAGTCATGGTGTTGCTTATACGGGAGGAATTTTATGTGAAAATGAAGCCGATATTTTGCTAACCGAACAACTAGAATTGCCTCATAGTGCTTTACCTAATCTAGAAAGTTTGCAGGGAATTTATTTAGTTTATTTAGATGTTTGGTCACGCTATATTTCCTCTATTTCCGACCCAAATATTCGAGAAATTGCCTTGGGTGGGGCTGATACCACAGGACGCTCTAAAATTATTTGTCAAGTTAAATTACTTGCTCTAGAAAATGACAATAATCAACAACAATGGATTGAGAAATTTCAACAGTTAGCAAGATTAAATCGCCAACGTGGTCAGTTAAAAGCTCGCCATGATTATAAGATTCCCATTAAAGGAAATTATCTGTATCGAATTGAAATTCATAATCCTGGTTTTGTCTCTGGATGTCTCCTATTCTCTGCTGAATTTTTACCCATCTTAAAAGGAAAACTAATCGAAGCCAATTGCTTTAAAATAATCGAAGGAAATTTGAAGCTTTGGGAAAACCAAGAATGGCTTGAAATTATCTTTAAAGTTGCTTCATCAACAAAAGAAAAAATCGTCAAAATCCAGAAAATCAACTCCGAAAATAATCAAATTTTACTCACTGATGACTTGGAGTATCCCTTAGAACAAATCTTTTATTTACGACCAATTGCTACCCTAAAATGGTCGAAAGAAAATGGATCAATTACTTATCCGATTCAAAAAATAGAAACCAGCGAAAAACAAGAAACCAGCATTATTACGATTATTAATAGTCCCCCCGGTACACCTGCTTTACAAAATGGAGACTGGATCGAAATTGTTGATGATGACTATGTTTTAGCCAATCAAATCAAGCATTTATGCCAGATTCAACACATAGATGGGGACATAAGTTCTCCGACAACTCGCCTGACGGTTAACCCTGCTCCCCCAGCCAAATTTGGACGTAATCGTACTAAATATCCTTTTGTCAGACGATGGGATCAAAAACAAATGAGATGGAATAAAGAAGGAAACGTTCAATTATCCCCTCTAAAAAGCGGTGTTATTCCCCTTCGCCAAGGATGGTTAGAAATTGAAGATGGAATAGAAATTCAATTTGAAGAAGACGCTATTTATCAACAACGAGATTATTGGTGGATACCCGCACGCACAATCAACAATAGTATTGAGTGGCCAGTAGATGAACAGTCAAACCCTAAATTTCAACCACCCCAAGGCATTGAACATCAATATATGCCCTTAGCCCTCCTACAATTTAACCAAGCATACTCCTTAGAAATTCTCAAAGATCTGCGTAATATTGTTCCTAATCTCGGAGATTGGTTAAGCAAAAGTGGGGGGACAATTACTGGAGATTTAACCGTTGAAGGAATGTTAGCGGTAGAGAGTGATACCTTTCTTCGTCGTAATGTCACTGTTGGCCGACTTTATGGAGAATTAGCTCCTAATTTGGTTGATACCCCTCAAGTAGTCGATTACGCTATTACCCCCGATAAACTAGCTCCAAATATCGGTTTTGTTCCTCCGCAATATTCGATTCTGGGTTCTAGTCCCATTCCTCCCCCAGAATATACTTATACAGGTTTTTCCATCACTGTCCCTGTATTAAGACCCCAAAATTGGCAGGAGATTACCCCCCCAATGCCCAAAGCCGGACGAGTCTATACGACGATAATCGAAGAAAAGATTTATTGTTTGTGGGAAACAGGGGAACTGTGGGCTTACCAACCCAATAATGCTCTAGAACTTTGGCAAGAAAAAAAGCCTATGCCCGATCCCAAACGAAAAGCCTTTGCTGTGGGGGTTATAAACAACAAACTGCACGTGATTGGTGGATATGTGGTTGAAGGGAGGAAAGCGGGTGAAAAGACAGGACTTCACTACGAATATGACCCCGAATCCGATCAATGGAATCTCAATCGTCCCCCAATGCCTACGCCGAGAAGTCATTTAGGGATTGGTGTCGTGGGACAGAAGCTTTATGCAATTGGAGGACAGGTATCCGGTTTCTGGGGATTATTTCCCAATCTGGTCACTGGTGTTAATGAAGTCTATGATTTAGTAACTAATCAATGGTTACAATGCCCTTCTCTGCCTAGAGCCAGATCTGCTTTTGGGATTGGAGAATATCAGGGGGCTATCTATCTGTTTGGAGGACAGAAAAAAAAGTTTTGTGGACTGTGGGGAGATAAAAAAGTTCCTTGGTGTGATATTTATGTTCCCTTAAAAGAGCGATGGTTCAGACAAAAGCCTTTACCCATGTCCCTGAGCCACATGGGAATCAGTGCGATCGCAGGTCAATTTTATATCATTGGTGGAACAAATTCTTGGAGTGAACTGGATAGCACCTTTGTCTATGATGCTCAGACCCAGATTTGGCGACAAGCAGCCCCCCTCCAGGAAGGGAGAAAATCTTTGGGAACTGCCTTCCTTGATGGTTCAATCTATATTTTTGGGGGTGTTACTGCCCAAGGCAAAACCGCCAGTATTGAAAAAATACACATTAACTCCATTTTCTATATCTATCAAAAACTTACTTAGGGCTGGCTGAATAAATGTGAAATATAGACTAGGCAAGGGTCTTAGGGTCTTTTTTCCCTCCCACAGGTGCAAGATTTTGAGAGAATCATGTTTCAAAACCTTACATCTTCATCGGCCTGGGTACTGTAGGAGCGAAGTATTCGGGCATAACCTATCGCTGAAACCGGAGATTTCCTATCCGAATGCTTCGCCCTTACTTTTTCAGCAGACCCTACTTAATATTTCTTAAAAACTTTCTTCATCTTTCTTCATCTTTCTTCAAGGAAATCAAATAAAAAGTAAGACAAGTTTATACAAAAAAGATGGCTTTTGGGGTTATATTTCTAGTTACTTTCAGTTTTGTTAGCACAAACTGACGGCTATGAGTTATTGATTATACAGTTCCGAGGGGGAGCTATGCCAGTTCAAGTTACTTATCCTGGTGTTTATATTCAAGAATTACCCAGTGGACGACATACCATCACTGGGGTTGCTACTTCGATTACCGCTTTTGTCGGACGAGCCTTGTACGGACCCGTTGAAGAGCCTATTACTATTTTTAGCTTTGGGGATTATCAGCGTTTTTTTGGGGGATTAGCCTATGATTTTCCCATGAGTTATGCCGTTCAAGACTTTTTCCTTAATGGGGGTTCTCAAGCTGTAATTGTGCGCTTATTTGAACCAAAAACAACATTATCATTAGATGAGTGGACTAAAAATGCTGCTAGTGCTGCACGAGCGGTTCAACAAGCAGCTGATGATAATAAGAACACAACAGCATCAAATAATCCTGCTGGTGCTGCAGGAGAGGTTGGCACACTATCTGGTGATGGTGGGAACACAACACCAAAAAGTGTAGTTGATGCTGTTCAAGATGTAGCTAACAACCAGACAGACGAACCGGGTAAAACGGTGGCGCAAAGTTTGCTGAAAATCGCTCAGAATGCCGCTGGTAAATCTGGTGCGACAGCAGATAGTGTTAAAAAAGCCATTGACAATGCTATCACGAATAACACTTATGAAACTCCTCCTTACCCAACAGCAACTCTAACGCTTAAAGTCTATGGTCCTGCTGTTGCCCCTATCAAAGCGGCTTTAACCCCAATTCAAGGGGCGATTGATGCTCTTTTTGGTGATGATGGCAACAGTGAATCTCAAGCATTACTAAAATTAATTAATGGGAACCCCTCAGCAACTACGCCGACTCAGCCAAACATCCCGGCAGCAGTAAAAATATTAACTGATGCCGCTACAAATGCGGCTAATTTAGTCAGTGGTTCTGATAACAAAAAGATCGCTCAACAGGTTGCTGCTGAAGTGAAGGGGGACAATATTAAAGCAGCTTTGGATGCAGCAATACAAGCTTTAATTGGAAGTGATATACTCACAAAAATCGCACCTTATCCAGAAGTTCAGACAGCCCTAAAAACTATCTTAGGGTCTTCACAATCTGGATTTCAAGCTGCACTAGATATTTTTGATACTGATGGGAACAAATTCAAGACTACTCAACCAACAGTTGCAGATGTCAGTAAAAAACTCGAAAACATAGATAATAAGTTCATAAAAGATGCTGCAACTATGGCAGCAGCAGCAACAAACCAAACACTCAAAGGATTATTTGATGCAGTTCTTGCGGCGATTCCTGTTGCTGCTGCTGCTGCCGTTCCTGCCGGGCAAACTCTCACCCTAGAAGCCGCTAACCCCGGAACATGGGGAACTAAATTAACAGCCACTGTTAATACACAAGGCATTACCGATAAAGTTGCCGAAAATTTTGCCAGTTATGGCTTGAACAAAAACGATCTATTTAATTTAACGGTTCAGATCACTTACCCCAATGGAACAACCGATTTTGAGCAATTTACCAATGTTACTATTAAGAAGACGACCCCTCCTTCACCCAACCGACTGGATCTAGTTTTAAATCATGAATCCCGACTCCTTCGAGTTCCGTTAGATGCTAAAAATCAACCACAACTTCCCTCAATAACGCCACCCGGTGGGGCAACCTCTCAAGTAGCAGGAGGGGATAATGGAAAGAATCTATCCGTAGAAACCTATACTGGAGATCAAGATCAAAGAACAGGAATCTATGCCCTAGAAAAAATAGAACTGTTTAACATTATGTGCATTCCCCCTGATCAACGAATAGCGGAGAACAATATTGATCCCCTAGTTTATACTGAAGCATTGAGTTATTGCTCTGAACGACGGGCGATGTTAATTGTCGATCCGCCGACGACATGGCTAGGAGAGGTAAAAAATGGCAATATCAGCCAGTTACAACCCACTCAGGTCGGGATAGAAGGGCCAGAAACCATTAATGCTGCGGTTTATTTCCCTCGTGTGATCAAGGAAGATCCCATGATGAAAAACCAATTAGACACCTTTTCGGCCTGTGGCATTATTGCCGGAATTTATGCCGCTACCGATGTGACACGAGGAGTCTGGAAAGCTCCGGCTGGCTTAGATGCAGGCATCTTGGGGATCAATAGTTTAGAATTAAAACTCACCGATCAACAAAATGGTGTACTCAACCCCTTGGGGATTAACTGCTTGCGAACTTTTCCCATTGTCGGGTCAGTGGTTTGGGGCGATCGCACCTTACGGGGAGCAGATATACTTGATAGTGACTATAAATATGTTTCCGTGCGAAGATTGACCCTTTATATTGAAGAGAGCCTCTATCAAGGCACAAAATGGGCTGTTTTCGAGCCGAATAATGAAAACCTCTGGTCAGCCTTGAGATTAAGCGTCGGTAGCTTTATGGAGTCTCTTTCGCGCCAAGGAGCATTTTACAGTTATCAAGTGGTCTGTGATAAAACCACAACCACTCAAAGAGACATCGACTTAGGAATTGTTAATGTTCTCGTTCAATTTGCCCCAGTCAAACCCGCCGAGTTTGTTGTGATCCAAATCCAACAACAGGCCGGTCAAACAACCTAATAATTGAGGGTTGTATCAGTAATTAAAGAAAAAATCCCTCAACTTTTCATTAGTTTTTCAGGAGAATTTCATGCCAGCGCCACAATTTAAAGTTAATACCTATCGCTATGACCCTTACAAAAATTTCCGATTTCGGGTCAAGTGGGATAATACTTATGTTGCCGGAGTCAATAATGTGACCAATTTAATGCGTACTACAGAGGTCGTCAGATTTCGCTATGGGGGAGATCCCAGTACCCCCCGTCCTTCACCCGGACAAACAGAATATGGTCCAATTACCCTCAGACAAGGTGTCACCCATGATGTAACCTTTGAACAATGGGCGAATAAAGTTTGGTACTATAGTAATTCTACCAAAGGACCCGATCAATCTAATCAAATTGTTTCCCTCAAAGATTTTCGTAAAGATATTATCATCGAACTTTACAACGAAGCTGGACAAAAAGTCATTGCTTATAATGTCTATCGCTGTTGGGTATCAGAGTATGTCGCCTTATCAGATTTAGACTCGTTGGGGAATGAATTTGCTTTTCAAAGCATAACTTTACAAAATGAAGGTTGGGAACGGGATTATAACGTTAAAGAACCCACTGAAGGTAGCTTTGTTCTGCCTGCTAGTTGATTTGTATCTCTAAATCACCCAATCATTTTGTGTTTGGTTAATCGTTTATGATATCTGCTTTTGATTTAGTGAGAGTATGGGAGTTAGGAGAGGGACAACCACTGTGGTATCGGGGGTTGCTCCTCTTAGCTCTAGCGCAACCACAGCAAACCCTTGAAGAACTTTGTCAGTTTACGATTGGCCAACGCAATCGCTGTTTATTTACTCTATATCAGCAGTTATTAGGAACAAACCTACAAGCGGCGGTTCAATGCCCACAATGCTCTGAGATGTTAGAATTTACTTTTAATGTGGCGGAACTTGGTATCGTCTCTGAAACAGAGATCAAGACAAGTTATACAATTGAGAATAATGGAATTGAGTTAACCTTTCGGTTATTAAATAGTAAAGATTTAGCAGCCATTTCTCAAAGTTCCAATTTAGAAGAAGCCCGTCAACAATTAATCCGTCGCAGTCTTATTAAAGCAACCCAAGATGGTCAAGAAATAAAGAATGAACAATTAACAACAACAACCATTCAAATTTTAGGAGAAGCGATCGTTGATTGTGATCCTCAGTCCGAATTATTATTGAATTTAGATTGTCCTAATTGTCGCAATGCTTGGTCAGATCAATTTGATATTGTCGCTTTTCTCTGGTCGGAAATCAGCACTCAAGCAAAAAGTCTCTTAGAGGAGGTTCATTTATTGGCACAAGCTTATGGTTGGCCAGAAGAGACTATCTTAGGAATGACTACCAAAAGACGTAAATATTATCTAGGAAGAATCGAGCAATGAGCGATTTTTTTGGGCGATTAGCCGAACATTCTTTAGGGTATAAAGCGACTATTTTACCTCCACTGACACCTAAGTTTTCAGCCCACAGAGAATTAATGAACGAGGCTAGAGAAACAATTTTATGGGAAGATTCTTGGAAGAGTTTTAATCATTCTAACAGGGAAGATAGTTGGTCAAAACAAAAGAAACTGCTAAACCCTATTTTTCAATCTGTTGAGGGGACAATCTGACCCAGAAGCATAAATAAGCATTATGAGCAACTATTTAGCGATCGCAACAGTTACCGCCACCTTTCGGGATTTAATCGCCCAAGCGATTCAGCAAGTCCCTGACCTATCAGCAGCACCGACAGTTACCACAGGTCGTCCTCAAGCTCCTGAACCCGGTTTTGTAGGGGTTAACCTCTATCTTTATAGAGTAGAAGCAAATGCAACTCTTCGCAACCGATCTTTCCCCATACCCCACACAGAATCGGACGGCTCATTAGTTGATCGCTGGCAAAATGCCCTCAATTTAGATTACTTGTTGACCTTTTATGGTAAAGGACAACAGCAAGAACCAGAAAGGTTAATGGGAGGGATGATAGCCGCATTGACAGACACCCCAATTCTTAAACCAGAATTAATTCGTCAAACTATTAGCACAACTGGAAGTGATAGTTATTTGGCCGCTTCAGATTTAGCTAACCAAATTGAAACAGTCAGGTTGACACCTATCTACTTAAATTTAGAAGAACTATCTAAATTATGGACTATATTTTTTCAAGTTACTCATAACTTATCTATAGCTTATCAAGCTTCTGTCGTGCTGATTGATTCTGGGGAAAAAATTCTCTTGAAGACAGTGAAGAAAGTTGAGGGAACAGTTACATCTACCAAAAAAAGCACCAGAAAAACCAGAAAAACGATCTAATCACGATGACCCAAAATCGCCTTTACGAATTATTACCTATTTTTTATCGACAACGAGATTTAGAGCAGGGTTTTCCTCTGCTTGCCTTCCTAAATATTATGGAGTTAGAGTTAAACATCCTTGAACAAAATATCGAGGAGCTTTATAGTAATTGGTTTATTGAAACTTGTGAAGATTGGGTTATTCCCTATTTAGCTACACTGATAGGAACTAAATTTTCAGATCAAACTAGCCATCTTTTCGGTACTGCTCGTTTACAGGTAGCTAATACTTTACGAAATCGTCGTCGCAAAGGAACATTAAAATCTCTAGAAAATATCCTTTATGAATCAACAAACTTACCAGCAAAAATTATTCCTTATTTTGTTAAGTTATCAATCACACAAAACTTAGAGAATATAAATCTCGACAGGGGAAAAACCCTAGATTTACATTCTTTAAATAACTTAGAATTAATCAATACAATAAATGATCCCTTTGCTCGCACAATAGATATTTCTGTCGGCGGTAGTAATCCTTTATTAATGAGTAATTTGGAAATTATTGCCAATGGAAAATATAATATCTATAATATCGGAATTTTTCTCTATCCATTGCGGAGTTTTTTCATTCAGTTCGCTCAAGCACGTCATATTCAAGACAATTGTTATACCTTTAATCCCTTAGGAATTGATAGTCCTTTATTTAAACCACCATCGAATAATCAAGATAATCAAACTTCTGTTAATAATAGCTTACCCATTCCCTTAACTCCGTCTGATCTGCAGCCTCTAACTAAACCTAATACTGTCTCAGAAATTCTTGTCAATGGTTTGATTGATCGGCCTCCATTACAAATTTTTATTTTTCTCGATAATGGTTCTGTTATTGATGTTAATAATTATCCGAATTTAACCTTGCAAGTTACCGATTTAAGTAAATGGCCAAATCTTCAGGAAATAGATAATTCAATCTGTGTTGATCTTAAATGTGGACGGATGGTTTTACCTGCTAATCTTAAAACCAATAAAGTTTTGGTTAATTATGCTTATGGATTTAGTGCTGAGATTGGTGGAGGTTCTTATTCTCGTCGTCAAACTTTATCGAACGTCCGTGGGATTTGGCGAGGAAACGTTTCACAATTAATGACTGATGCTCCTAGGGATAAGAATTCTTTTTCTTCCTTAACCGAAGCAATTCAAGCATGGAGTCAAAGTGATCTACCCGGAATAATATCAATTTCTGATAATTGTATTTACAATCTTGAGGAAGATTCTAACTTTGCGATTATTCAAGAGGTTTTTGTCGAACGTCAAACTCCCTTCAGTTTAACTATTGAAGCAGCCGATGGTTTTCGTCCTTGCTTATTAGGAAATTTGAATATTATTGGTAGATATTCTGGTTCTAAATTGGTACTGAATGGTTTATGGTTAAACGGGACGATCTCAGTAGTAGGAAAATTACAGTTGGTAATTTGTCATTGCACGGTATGGAATAAAAAAGCAGCCATTAAAACGCTAGAATTATCTGAAAATATTGATGTCAATTTAGAGGTTAGAATCACTCATAGCATTCTTAGTTCAATATATCTGTTCTCAGATAACACAGTTTTAGATATCCACGATAGTATTATTGATGGAAGCAATGACAGAAATCAATATGCGATTGCTTCTAATAAGCACTTAAACAAAAGTATTTACACAAACTTTTTTCTGAAACTTTTACAATACAAGGCTTTTAGCTTTTGGTGGTGTGTAATTAATTTAGTTGATTCACTTAATACCGAAGTGGACAATAATTGGGGACCAGAAACCAAGATAGAACAGACAACGGTTATAGGACGCACCAAAATTACTATGATTATTGCTGCTAATTCAGTCATTTTTACCGAGCCAATTCTTGTACAGAAACGGCAAGAAGGTTATATTTCTTTCAGTTATGTTCCCTCTAAATCTAAAACACCATCACAGTATCGATGTCAACCCGATTATTCAGATTCACGATCAGAATTATTACAACCCTTTTTTGTTTCACGGATTTATGGTAATCCAGGGTATGCACAACTTAGTTATATGACACCTATTGAAATCTTCAGGGGTGCTGAAAATGGCTCACAAATGGGGATTTTAGGCAATCTGTCCCTTTCTGAAAAGTTAACTAATCTACAGGCTGTCTTTCAGGATAATTTTCCGGCAATAAATACCTGACGGACGATATGGCTAAACAGCTTGCTGTATATTAAACTTCTTGCAAAAGTCTTAAGTCGATCCTTGTACAGCAACATTTTTGAAGATTATCAACTACTAATAAATAATTAACTGAAAGTCCCTCCCATTATTGTTTCTATCGTTTGTTTTCGGATTTATGCAAGAGGTCTAAGGTCTTCCCGAAGTCATCGTCCGGCAAGTGCGAGGGGAGACCAGCTGGAAGGGCGACATCCACTTCGACCCCTTCGGGCAAGTAGTAGTAATGAACTCTAAAAAAACGGAGCTATTCAGCCAAGTTCTAGCCCTAGCCGCCCGATTGAATCTCGGTATCAAAGAGTTTATGGACGACCCAGAAGGTTTTCTCGGCATCGAATCACCGAAAAGCCGTCAACACGCCCGACAACGGGTCAAAGAGCGCCTCTTGGAAATCAACCAAAACCACTACGAACGGCGCAAGACGGAAGCGGAGGGTCAACTCGTCACCCGTCGCCTCAACGATGAGATCGACGCAACTCCAAACAGCGACGAACCGAAACCCAAGGAACCTCAGAAATCTCCTAAGACTCCCATTAAATCAGGCAAGCGCAAAACCGACCGAAAACGGGAAGCCGAGGAGTGGCTGAAAAATAATCCGGAATTTTCGGAGGATGTGGATGCCCAGATGGGTATCACGAGCATTCACACCTAGGTTTCCTTAATAGGATTGGAGGGGAATGGACGTCCTCTCCAATCCATCATACTAAAAAAACCATGCGAACCGCTATCTTTTTTTGGCAAGATGCCGAACAAATACCTATTCTCAAGTCTCTCATCCAAGAGGCTCTTCACCTCGGTTATACCCGTTTCCTGACGACCCTGTTCCTAGAAAACGATCAAGGTCTGGTCTTCTCGATCGAGGCTGAATCGATTGATGACTTTCCCCTCGATAATCTTTTCCGCGCCGACCGCATCCTGCTCGTTGACGAGCCGCTACTCTGGTTATGCGATCGGGGTGAGCGGGTCTTCGCGGTTTGGGACGGCAGCGAGGGCGAAACGCTCACCTGTCTGGGTTTCCTCAAAGCTTGGGGTCTGCCAGGTAATTATGTCAACCCCTACCGTACTTTCACCCTCGAAACCATCTAACGCTTATCCCTGATCGAGCGATCGGGGTTTTTCTTCTCTACTCCCCGATTTGCTCGCTCGTCGGACGGGGGGGTTATCCTTATTCCCTCGGTTTTTCTGTGCCATACCCCCGCCTCTCCTCGCTCACGCCCACCCACCCACCCCAAACCGGAAAAATAAGGAAAGAACACAAAAGAGATAAAAATCTTCGCCAAGCGGGGAGGTGTAAACCTAGAATTAAACACCTTGAACCAACCGATAAGTCCAACCCCAACCGTTCAAACCTCGAACATTCTACATGAATACGCCGATATCCGCTGGCAGATGGCCGCACTTTCGGCCAAACTAGAAGAAATCGAACCGATGGCGATCGAACGGGCATTATCAATCATCAGTGAGGATGCAACCGCCAACGGCAAACGGGTGGTGTACCGCACCGATACAGTCGATATCATTCTCCAATTACGTTCCCAGAAGCCAAAACCCCAAAACCATGCCGACCTCGAATCGCTCAAGGAATTGATCGAGTTGGAAGCTGAGAAAGCCCAACATCAAAACCAAGATGAGATCGCCAGCATGGAAAGGGAGATCGCCCTTTTACGCTCCCGTCTCCTCAGACTGCAACAAACCGATGAAGGACGAACCTATCAAGCTGAATATGCAGACTTAGAACGTCAACTGACCACTCTCGAACCGCTTCTCAGCGTCAGATTAAAGTAAACCACTAGCTAGATTTAATCGTACAAGCGGGGGAAATTTCTCTCGCTTTTTATAATTGGCTCAAATTCAAGAAAATAAATCATAAAACTATCAATAAAAACGAAAAAATCTTAAAAACTTAGACAATTTAAAAGCTATCGCATTAGGTGTAAAAAAATTAACATAGAGGTCAAAACCATGACATTTAAGTAGCTAGGCAGAATTAAACTTAAAACAGTGAGTTTCGTATCCTCCTTTTTGAGCGCGAGCTTCGATCCCTTGTTTAACAGCGATCGCTAAATCGGACTCATCGGGAAAAATTTGACCTGCCAGTTCATGCGTTTTT
>NZ_JBHFLL010000075.1:0-5722 GCF_041928595.1 Microcystis sp. BLCC-F209 | reverse complement strand
CGTCATGAATCGGGTTATCGTCGGTAATCGCGAAAGTGCCGTTAGTGCCGCTTGTCTTGTCGGACGGATGAACTGGGTTTCTATTGCTGAACCTACCACCCCTATCCGCGCGCAGGTACAGGTACGTTATCGTTCTCCGGCCGTTCCCGTCAATGTTATTCCCCTGGAAAATAATCAAGTGAAGCTGGTTTTCGATGAACCACAATTTAGTATCACCCCGGGCCAAGCAGCCGTGATTTATGAAGGGGAGATTGTCCTCGGTGGGGGGATTATCTCAGGAGCAACCCCATAGGGAGAGCCACCAATTCACAAAATAACCTGATTATGGTTCGGGGGTCATTCTGCCAATTAGGGACTCTCCCCAGCAGATTTAGCTAAAAATTAACGACGGGGTACAGAAGCCTCGATGTTAATATTCATAGCGGAGACTCTTGGTACAGGATTGCCTTTGGCGCTACCGAGACCCCGGGCCATAGCCAAGAAGCTGGAAGGATCGCCGGCTTTGGGTTTTTGCTCTTGGGGAACATAGCGACGGACAGCATTCTGCCAAACGATTTGGGGGAAGCCCAAAATACCACGATAGTAGCCATCGTAGCGAGGCGAGGTGATGTTGAATGGACGTTCACCGATTTCTCGGCTGGCCAGGGTGCGACGACGTTGGTAGGGAACGGTATCATAACCAAAGCTTTGCAGATACTCGTCACTGTTGAGAAGTTGATCAACAAAACCTTGAATCCCTTTGGTGGCAACGACAATCGACCAAGCAATTTTTTCTCTTTCGCTATAGACATCGCGACCGAGAACTCTTTGTACTACCTGTTCGACAAAGCGATAGTTGCTGTTTTTCTCGTAGAAGCTGTTATAGAAGGTTTTCGATAACAGTAAACCACGAATGAAATCCCGCACCGATAATTGTCCATTGCGTAATTGGGATTCGAGGAAGGGTTCCCGATCCCATTTAAAGGCATGGAAGAAAATCTGACGGTAAGCGGCTTCGATTAAATCGTCCAGGTCGCTAGGGGAGAGGACATTTTCCGTCGTGTAAACTCTCGGTTTTTCGTCTCCACCGACATCATAACCAGCTACCCGCACGTTTTGGGACTTGGGGGCGTAATTTAAAAGAGGAATGGCCAAGGGTAAACCTCCGTATCCTTAGAAATGCTTAAAAAACTTTCCTCCTAATGATAAGGGAGTAGGTGCCAACTAGAAAAGAAATATTAAAAATTCTTACAATTGTTAAGAAAACTTGCTTACCATCCGGGGTGTTGGGGAGCGCCGGAGCAGGGAGCGCCGGAGCAGGGAGAGGGGAGAAAAAAGCTGATGACTGATAACTGATAACTGATAACTGAATTTACCAGCCACTAATCGAATAGGATGATGGTTCGGGGGAATCACTAGAGACTGACTCCGATGACTGATTGCGGGATTCAGCACAAAAAGTGGCCGTATTAAAACCGCCAAAACGTTGAACTGTGCTAGTGCGGAGACGTAAATCGGCATCGGCAAACCAAAAACGCTCGATCGAGGTCATAGTTTCGTATTCTGTAATTAAGACTAAACCTTCCTGTTCATCAATGTGATAACGGCCCGCCACGGGAATGATTTCCGCATAACCTCGCTCCCGCAGGAGAACACCCGCTTGGGGATTATCTTCGTCGGGAATTAGCGCAAAAACGGTGGTTCCTTGATGATTTTCGTTTTCTTTGTCCCACTGCATCGAACCATCCCAACTGACAAAGGCACCCCCCACAGTCTTAGCGGGATCGACTTCGTGCATTTCACAGATAGCGATAATTTTCGGGTTATCGGCGCTTAAAGCTTCCACATAAATCTCGGAATCGCCGGTTTCTGAGCGTCGAAAGGGTAAATGATGGGTGGTGCGCTGAGATTTCCACTGTCCCGCACTTTTCTGAAAAAAGGTCATCCCGTCCATAGTTTTTATCCTCTGTTTTCCCTATCTATTTTAACGCCATGGCCGTTTCCTGTAACCCTTGTCCCCCTCTCTCTCTCATTCATCCCCAAAATAATCATGATCAATTCTCTTGATTTCATAGATTTTTTGGGTCGATACACCTAAATTATAATCAATCATCAATTGACCTAATTCTTCCCCATCAATCAGCACTATTTTTATCTCATTTCTGGGGGCATATTCTAAAGCTTCTTTGGTAAAATAGGAAGTAGTGATAAAAATACCTTTTTTGGCTCCTTGTCCCGCTAATGCCCCGACAAATTTCTGGATTTCTGGACGACCAACGGCATTATTATCAGCCCATCTTTTGGCTTGAATATAGATTATATCTAAACCGAGTCTATCTTCTTTTATTATCCCATCAATCCCTTGATCCCCGCTCTTACCCACTGCTTTGCCAGCATCTCTAATCGAGCCACCATAACCCATTTTTACCAGTAATTCTACTACTAATTTTTCAAAAGCATCTGGGGATAATTTTCGCAGAATAGAAAGTAAGTCTGTCGCTAATGCTTGACGAATTTCTTGATAGGAGTTTTCTAGTAATTCCTCTGGGTTTTGTTCTTGATCAGAAGTTGATAAATTGCTTTCAAGAGTAATAGTTTCATTTTGCTTATTGACTCTAGTAAATTCTTGAAACTCAGGAAATTGCCTGAGAAATTTGGTATCAATTCGAGTAGGATTTTGAGATAAGATTTCTTTTCCTTTCTCAGAAATTACAAAAGTTGCCCTTTGGGGTGAGTCAATTAATCCCGCTTTCTTTAAATAGGTTTTTGCCCAACCGACTCGATTAGCAAAAATTTCTTGTTGTCCACTGGGAAGCATTTCTTTTCTTTCCGCTTCCGTGACTTGAAACTCTCTGACCAAGGCTTCAAAAATTTCTCGATATTTATAAACTTTGCCATCTGCAAGTATTTTTAATAGCGGCAACATAATCGATTGAAAATCGGGAATGGGCATAGTTCAGATGAAAAGCGGGGTCAGTCATTCCGATTATACAGCAACAATCTCCAAGAATTTAGATAATAATACAAAATCGTTTTTTAATAGTGCGATTAACTGCCAATCGAACTTTTAAAACCCACTCCCTACTTCCCTAATTCCCCACTCCCTACCCTCCTATACTTTTAAAACAGGATTTAGTATAATACACCTGAACTTATTAATGATTGGGAGGCATTACTAAAGAATTTGAGAGAGAAATTATCGCCATTGATAATCGTCTTGATACTCCAAAATAAGCTGTTGACTATTTAAATTACTGGTGAAGACTGTTTATGAGTGCCGGAGCGGGTAGCAGGGAGTGTCAATGTCATGGCTAAAAAAACCCTATCCCTGCTATTCATACAAAATCTCATCAAAACAAGCTTCTCCCACACTCGCTAAAGTCCTAGCGGCAGCTTTATCAGTTTTCGACTTCTGCACGAGGGTGCGGAATTGCTGTAGATTGTAACGAGCTTGGAATTTTTTAATCGTGCAGTCGCATAGGTCTTTTGCCACATCAGCAGCTAATCCCTCCCCGCGCGCTCTTTGTAAACATTCTTGACGATAACTGTCGAAAGTCGTGGCAGTATTAGAACTTTGGCTAAGGTAAACGGCATTATTAGCCTGTACTGGCAAGGATAAAGCCAATAAACTGATAAAAGTTAGTAAATATCTTTGATTTCTCATCATAATCGCTTTTTTAAGCCTAAAATCCCCCACTAGATTAGAGAACCGCTGCCTAAATTATAGATCGATCGCTTGACTCTTAGGTTCCACTCTTGGCAAACTGTCATCTGTTATGCTAGGATAAATATTGCTTGATCGGCGCCATCGCCAAGTGGTAAGGCAGAGGTCTGCAAAACCTTTACCCCCAGTTCGAATCTGGGTGGCGCCTTGGAAAATGTCGGCAATCTTTTCTTGATTGCCTTGTCTAAATTAAGGTTTACGAAGGTTTTACTTGATAGGCTGCCACTAGATAGCGAAACATATACTCGACTATCTCTAAATAATTCTCGGTAGTTTCTAGAGACTCACCCCACACCGTCACGCCATGGTCAGAAATCAGTAAAGCGGGAATTTCTGGGGGGAAAGTTGAGAATCTACTTTCTATTTCTGCGGCAATTTTCGGCACATCGAGATAGTTAGCAAAAACTGGCATAAATACTCGAGGATTTTCTACCCAAATACCTAAACCTTTCAACATTTCTAAGGGAGGTAACGATAACTTATCCTCACGAGCAAAACGGCAAACTAAATTCGCTTCCACCGAGTGGACATGATAACAAGCTTGTGCTTGGGGAAAGAGACGATAAATCACCTGATGAATGCTAGTTTCTGCCGAAGGACGATTATCCCGATGAGCTAATTCCCTGACTTTTCCCGTCAGATCCACGCGCACAAAATCCTCTTCTGTGAGTTTACCTTTACTTTTGCCACTGGCAGTAATCCAAAAACTATGATCATCAACTTTAGCGGATAAATTACCCGCTGTGCCAAGCATCCAACCCAGTTGATAAAATCTTCGGGCAGCTGCCACTAGAGATAGACGAGGATCGCTCATGGTTTTTAGAGATATGGTGGATAGGGACTGACTATTATAACAAGTTGAAGCCAGCAGACGATCCACTCCCCAGCAGATTTGCTGAGGATGTCAGTCAAGATCATCTCGATCAAAACTAAACCCAAGGTAGAAGAGAGCGAGGAACCAGTGAGCAAAAAGAAGATTTAACCGTGGCAATGTGTTAGGAATGTGTTAGGTTAAAGATAATTGCAGCTTTGATGAATCGAGGGTTGAGCCGTGAATAACAACTTTTTCCGCAGCTATTCTGTCAATGATTCTGGTTTGGGTTGTTTCTTATCTTTGATTTTAGTCGGATTGTTGTTAGGCTCGATCGGACTGGGTTGGTTAGTCAATGGTTTTTTAATTCTCGTCGCATTTCTAATCATTTCCCCCGTCATTGCTTGGGGAATTTTTCGCTGGTGGTTGCGACGCAATTTAGTTGAAGATAGCTGTCCCGTCTGTAGCTACGAATTTACGGGTTTTAACCGCATGGAATGCCAATGTCCTAACTGTGGTGAACCGTTAAAAGTGGAAGGGGGTAAGTTTATTATTCTCACCCCTCCCGGTACGATCGATGTCCAAGCGATCGAAGTACCTACCGGACAGTTGGAAGATTAGAGTCAAACCATCACCATCTAGGCACGCGCACCAAACTGAAAGCGGGGGTTCTGAATTTTAACAATAACAGCAGTCCCAACAGGTGAATTGACCAATGAACGAGAATTAAGCCCCAAATAATTGCAAAAATCAAACTACTAACGGCAAGAGCTTTAAAAATATCATTATCGGTCTTTTGATACCAGAGAAGACTAAGGAAGGAAAGCAGTAGGAGTAGAAGCGGAAAAAGTGGGGAGAACATGGGGATCACCATTGGGTGAGGGGACTGTCTTCACATCCATAGCCTATCATTTTCCCTTTGCAGTTACGCGTAGCAGCGGCTACATACCCCCCTATTTGTCATAAATCTTTAGAATTAAATTAAAAAGTTGACCGAAAAATTGGGTTTAAAGCCTCGCCCTTTTAGGGCGACTTTATATGATCTATGATATTAAGAATAGCGGGCAGGGTAAGCAACCGCTTAAAAAACCCAGTCATCGCAGGATGAACGCACCTTGAAAACTAGAGTTATGGGGTTCTATAGGGGAATGCTCCTATAGGTAAAAGCTCTAAGCGTCAAGTACCAGAGAAACCAATTATTTTAGAGG
>NZ_JBHFLL010000074.1:0-2089 GCF_041928595.1 Microcystis sp. BLCC-F209 | reverse complement strand
TCCCCACTTCCCCACTTCCCCACTTCCCCACTTCCCCACTTCCCCACTTCCCCACTTCCCCACTTCCCCACTTCCCACACTCCCTACTCCTGTCTCCTGTCTTCTAAATTCTGCTGTATTGTTTCCCCTCATGAATATCGATCGCACTATCCAACTAGCTCATCAATTAGCGGACGCTTCTGGAGAGATTATCCGGCGCTATTTTCGGCAGCCCCATCTAGAAACCGAGACCAAACTCGAGCAAGTTTCCTCAATAGTAACAATCGCCGATCAAGAAGCTGAGGAGGCGATGGTGGCGATTATTCGGCGAGAATTGCCTGAAGATGGGGTTATTCGAGAAGAAGGAGCCAATATTCCCTCCCAAAGTGGTCGTTATTGGGTATTGGATCCGATCGATGGCACATCCTCTTTTGTCAAAGGATTGCCTATTTTTGGGACTTTAATCGGCCTAGTGGCAGAAAATCAACCGATTTTAGGAATTGTCGATCAACCGATTTTAGGCGATCGCTGGTTAGGAGTGAAGGGAAAAGCGAGTCTTTATAATAACCAGATGATTGTTAATCCCTACCGTCAAGATCGAGAACTTGTCTTAAAAAATGCCTGTTTAGCCTCCACCACTCCCTTAATGTTTATCACAGAACGACAACAGGCGATCGCTCGTCAGCTGCAAAGCGTCTGTAAACGTACCGCTTTTGGGGGTGATTGCTATAACTATATGATGTTAGCCACCGGCTGCACTGCCATGCCGATGGTCATCCTAGAATCAGACCTGAAATACTACGATTTTTGTGCTTTAATCCCGATTATTGAAGGTGCGGGCGGAATAATTAGCGATTGGTCAGGTAATCCCCTAAAAGCTGATTCTAGCGAAGTTTTAGCCGTCTCTAATTCCGGTTTATGGCGGCAGGTTTTAGAACAAATCAGTAGAGTGGGTTAGTGCGAATGCCAAGATAATTAGTCAACAGCTAACCCACCCCCGCGGCAATTAAACGGTGGCTAATTGAGGTTGGGGACGTTTGCTGTGACGGATACCTTCGATCGCCGCCGCGTAATCGGGGGCATTAAATACCGCCGAACCTGCTACAATCGCATTAGCGCCCGCTTCGAGAACTTGCCAAGTATTAGCCGGTTTTAAGCCGCCATCCACTTCAATCCAGGGATCCAAGCCCTTTTCATCGCACATTTGGCGTAATTGACGGATTTTGGGGACAACTTCCGGGATAAAACTCTGGCCACCAAAACCGGGGTTAACGCTCATAATTAGGACTAAATCGCACAAATGCAGCACGTATTCGATTAAATCTAGGGGAGTGGAGGGATTTAATACCACACCCGCTTGTTTACCGAGTTCGCGGATTTGGCAAAGAGTACGATGGAGGTGGGGAGAAGCATTATGTTCAGCGTGAACAGAAATAATGTCAGCACCCGCTTTCGCAAAGTCAGCCACATATTTTTCTGGTTCGACGATCATTAAATGCACATCTAAAGGTTTTTTCGTATAGGGACGAATAGCGGAGACAATCAGGGGTCCAATGGTGATATTCGGGACAAAACGACCATCCATCACATCAACGTGAATCCAATCGGCTCCTGCCTTATCCACAGCCTCGATATCGGCTCCTAATTTACTAAAATCCGCCGATAGGATCGAGGGAGAGACAACGATCGACTTCGAGCTTCCGTTTTGGGTCATGGCTAACTATAGAATTTCGTGTTTATATTTTCGTAACAATCTTATCAGCAATCAGTGATCAGTGATCACTAATCGGATTTGAGTTTTCAGTCGGGGTAATCCCAGAGCATTTTGTATAAATTGTAACAGACAAAAATTTTTAATTGTTGTCTAGCAATAACCGCTACTGACAATCAATCATTTCTACTCTAGAATGAAAGATATTGCAATCCCCGTTAGGGAATTTATTAGAAACTTGAGGTATATTAAGTGGGTTCTTCGTTACTTGGTATGGTTCGATAGGGGGGCATAAATCGACTAAATCCTTATCTGGCAAGAGACTTAATTGATTAGTTCGCTCTAGAGCAAAAACAATTGACAAAAATCGCTAAATGCCTTTCTCTATAAGGGTTCCAT
>NZ_JBHFLL010000073.1:0-32104 GCF_041928595.1 Microcystis sp. BLCC-F209 | reverse complement strand
CCAGCTTTGGTGGGTAAAATGTATTCTAAGATACATTTCTCAAGAGCGAGGGGGTGGAACGAACCACAAAGACACAAAGGACACAAAGATCGATCGATCCTATGTCAATTAAACTTATCACACAGAACCTAGAAGAGCCGGGCAGCCTATCATCTAACCCTGACATTAGCTCACTTTGTTAGATAAGAACTTTTTTAAGAATTATGATCGGCCTATAATAGTAACTGTAGTCACCCCTATCCTTTAGGGATAATTCTTGGTTTAGGGTTGATGTCCTTCAGCGCAAGCGAGATAGGTTATGAAAATTAGCGAACTAGAAAACTACTTAGCTCAGGTTAAGTCAGAGATTGGTGACATCGATATCGTCTATCAATGTCGCAACCAGCACTATAGTTGGTTGGACAAAATTAGAAGCCATCAACTGAAAGTGTTAAAAAATACCGCCGACACTAAATTATTGATTTCTCTGCAATAGCCATTTTCTCTTGCTAGATGCCGGCCCTGCAATCCGGTTTATCTAATCTGCTTAACAGTTTATCTTTTCTTCACTGTCGATAGGTTCTTAAACCAGCCGCGTCGCCAAAAGAAAATGATTAAACTGAAAGCAACGGTTAGCATCAACACCCAGACGAATACATAGCCCCAATACCATTCTAATTCGGGCATATTATAGGGGGATTTATCAGTATTAAAGTTCATGCCGTAAATACCGACAATGAAGGTGAGAGGGATAAAAATCGTCGAGATTACCGTTAAAGTTTTCATAATCTCGTTCATTTTATTACTCACGGAAGACAAGTAAAAATCCATTAAACCATTGGCAAATTCCCGGTAATTTTCGATAACATCGAGGATTTGTACCACATGGTCATAACAGTCCCTTAGATAGGGTTTAATCGTTGTATCGATGACAATGTACTCATCGCGTAAAAGGGCATTGAGGGTGTCTCTTTGCGGCCAAATTGCCCGTCGCAGGGAGAGTAATTCCTGACGTAGTTGGTAAATTTTTGATAAAGTCTGTTCCGTGGGACTGGCTAAAATTTCGTTTTCTAGCTCCTCGATTCTTTCTCCGTAGGACTCTAAAACGGGAAAATAACCGTCAATAATGGCATCCCAAATCGAGTAGGCTAAATAACCCGATTTTTGCTGCCGGATGGAACCTTTATTTAAACGGATTCTTTCCCTAACTCCCTCTAAAGAATCGTATTGTCCTTCTTCCTGCACGGTTAAAACATAATTCTTGCCGACGATTAAACTGATTTGTTCTAGCAAAAAACCCTGATGATCGATCAGGATGGCCATTGGCACTATAATTAAAATATAATTCTCGCATTCTTCTACTTTTGGTCTTTGGGGAATACTGACTATATCCTCCAGGGTTAGGGGATGTAAATGAAAAATTTCTCCCAACTCTTGCAGTTTATCTTCATTACCCAAACCGACGATATCAACCCAAGAGATGGAATCATTGGATAAATATTTAAGACAGTCTTGAGGTAAGAGATTATTAACTATAGTGGCTTGTTGAGAGTTATAATTAATTAAAGATATCTCGGTAGCAACGGCATTTTCATCGATGGTGATTAACCCCGGCATCGTCCCGGGTTGGTTATAGTGATAATCATAAAGGTGGGGTTTTGTCTCGGAGGATTTTCGCCCTTTTTTATACCTAGTTAATCTTTTGTTATTGCTCATAGTCGAGATCGATCGCTGTTGGCCTTTTCTTAGCATTGATCACTCAAAGATTCCTCAATTTTTAGCTAACTTTAAGATTGTCCAAGATTGTTAAAAAACGAAGATTAAACGTAAATGCCAATTATTAGCCGTTTCCCTCTCGATTTCGATGCGACGGATAAACTCGCGAAAATAAAAACGGCGCTCGATTTCCGATAAATCTCGCCAAAATTGCGGAAAAGCAACGGCACGAGCGATAATAGTCAGGTTATCGGGGGGTAATTGGTCTAAACGTCCTTGAATCTGCGCGATCTCGTTTTTCAGTTTATAGGCCCGTAGATTAGCCGTTTCTCGATCTAAAATTCCCGCCGCTTCTAGGGAGGACAATTGCGACAAAATATCGTTTTTTTGCCCTATTTCCTCGCTCATTCCCCGTTTGATCGCCTCTAAATCCGGTAAAGCTATCTGAGCGATCGTCGGTGGTAGGTCTTGACAAATGCGCTCGATTGTGCTATCTAGAATTTTCTCATAAGCGATCGCTGAACATTTTTTCGTCCGGGGACATTGCAAAGGTCGCAAATAGAGGTATTCTAGGCCCTTTCCTCGCGCCGTCACTTTGGTAATCGTCATCCCCGATTGACATTGACTACAGACGACTAAACCCGCTAAGGAACGCGGCGCGCTGGCACTGCGGGGGGGTAATTTGCGATTATTTCTCAAGATGCGATCGATCTGGGCTGCTTCTTCCCGGGAGATAATCGGGGTGTGGGTATCGGGGATAATATCTTGACCGAGATAGCACAAATCACCGCGATAAACGGGATTAGTCAGCCATTTATGGGCAGTAGCTACCGATATCTTTTTACCGTAGCGTTTTTCTAGATAGCGCACCGTGGAACGCAGGGAAGCGGAAATCAAAAAGCGATCGAAAAAGTCTTTGACTACCGGCGCGGTACTGCGATCGAGTATATAACGCTCCTTGCCACGACGATAACCGTAGGGAGCTTTTCCGGGGGGAGGCAAAGCTTGCAGACGATTGTGAGCGTGACCTGCTTTTAAACGATTACTTAGTTCGTTTTTTGATATTTCTTGCAGAATCTTGGCAAAATTCAGCTTATAATCTGGGTCTTCTAGGGCAATTATATCTATGTCGAGGGCTTCTAAGGATTGTAAAATTTTGCTAACTTCCGTGCCATTGTCTCCCAATTCTGCTAGGCGACGCAGGATCAGCAGTCGGGGGGGAGTTCCTTGACAATCGCGCAGCAGTTGCTGCCGTTGTGATCGATCGCCAAAATCCTGATACACTTGTTCGGGAGAATAGTCCCAAATCGAGCTATCGGGGGGACTATCGAGGAGGGGATTGGTATAGGTGTAGGCGATAATTTTCATGGGATTAAGGGTGGAAAATCACGATCAGCACTCCTGAAAAGGCCTTGATTTTTATCAATTAGCCTCTCCACTTCCAAGCGCTTATGAGCAGGAATCCCAGGATTGGAAGCTAAAATGATCATCGTCTTAACTCCGGTTTATTTGATTAATTCCACCCCATCTTTGCCGTCAATCTCCTGTAGATAAACTCTTACCTGTTCCTCGGCTGCGGTGGGGAGTTTTTTGCCGGTAAAATCCGGGTGAATTGGTAATTCCCGATGACCACGATCAACGAGGACTAATAAGCGGATTTTTTGCGGTCTGCCATACTCAATAATAGCATTAAAAGCGGCGCGGATCGTGCGGCCTTTATAGATAACATCATCAACTAAAATCACGGTTTTACCCGTGACATCTAGGGGCATTTTGGTTTTAGCAGGAGTGCGGGTTTTAATGCGATCAAGATCATCGCGATAGAAGGTAATATCGATCGCTCCCACGGGAACTTTTACCCCTTCTAGGCTCTCAATTTGACTAGCAATTAAATTAGCTAAAGGCACTCCTCGCGTGTAGATACCGATCAAAATCAAGTTATTTAAATCGCCACTTTTTTCGATAACTTCGGAAGCTAAACGGGTAATGGTGCGACGAATTTCGTCAGCCGAGAGAATTTCAATTAACTGTGGGCGCATAATTTTCAAAGACAAGGGGGGATAGGGAAATTTTGACGGCAATGGACTTTTTTTTTCTTTTTCTTTTTTCTTTTAAAACCATCTTCCCACTAAGGAATATAATTATTTTCACTTACCTATTTTAACTTGATCGCTCATGAGTGATGAATTATTGCAAAAATCTGCCCTAGAATTAGCCCAACTGATTCGCACTAAACAAATCTCCCCCCTAGAATTAACCCATTTATACCTTGACAGAATTGAGAAATTTGACAGTCAAATCGGTAGTTTTGTCCATGTCGCCGGGGAAAGCGCCCTAGCAACTGCGAGCGCCCAAACGGAACAATTAAGTCAAATCACCGCTACTGCCGAATTACCGCCTTTTTTTGGAGTTCCCACCGCCATTAAGGACTTAAATGCCGTCGCTGGAATGCCGGTTAGTTACGGAGTCGCCGCTTTACAGGGAAATATCGCCCAATACGACGAAGGAATCGTCGCCAGAATGAAAATGGCGGGTTTTATCCTTCTGGGCAAAACTGCCACTTCCCAGCTAGGTTCCTTTCCCTACACCGAAAATCCGGGTTTTTTGCCGACTCGTAACCCCTTCAACCGCGATTATACCGCAGGAGGTTCCAGTGGCGGCGCGGCGGCGGCGGTAGCGGCGGGTTTCTGCCCGATTGCCCAGGGTTCCGACGGTGGTGGGTCTATTCGTACTCCGGCGGGTTGTTGCGGTTTGGTGGGGATAAAACCCAGTCGTGGGCGCGTTTCCTATGCCCCGGTGGGGGAATTTCAAAGCGGTATCGCCACTAACGGCACTCTTTCTAAGACGGTGGCAGATGGGGCGGCGCTGCTTACCGTGATTTCGGGCTATACGACGGGCGATCCCTACTGGCTACCCGATCCGCCCTTTTCTTTCCTAGAAGCCACTCAGAGAGGCGTAAAACCCCTGAGAATCGCTTTTTCTACTTCCATATCCCCCTTCGGCGAGGCGGCTGCCGTCTATAAAAATGCTGTGATCGAGACGGCTAAAATTTTAGAGGGTATGGGGCATCATTTAACGGAGTATTCTCCCGATTTACAGGCTTTAATCGCTCCTTTTCGGCGTATTTGGCAAGCGGGGACGGCAGCGGCGGCAATTCCGAAGGAGTTATTAAGTCCCCTTAACCAATGGTTATTAGAGAATTCTGGCAGCGCGGGGGAATACCTGCAAGCGGTGCGGCAGATGCACGTTATTTCGCGGCAAATTGTGGCGATGTTTGATAATTTTGATGTCTTACTTTTGCCCATTTTCCTACATCAACCCCCCGGAATTGCTGAGTGGGAAAATTTACCACCGGAAGCAGCGGTTAATAAGATGATTAGTTGGATTGCCCCTTCTCCGATTGCTAATGCGAGTGGTTTACCTGCGATTGCTTTACCCACAGGGGTTGATAGTCAGGGTTTACCCGTGGGAATTCAGTTAGTGGGCAAACCTGCTGATGAAATCACTTTGTTAGGATTAGCGGCACAATTAGAGGCAGCTAATCCTTTAGGTTTGATGGCTAATTTTAACTAGCAATACTTTCGGTAAATTGGGGAATAGAAGCGATAAGTTTACGCGTGTAATCACTTTGGGGAGAGTTAATAATTTGGTTAGCTGTACCCATTTCCTCAATTTTACCTTTATTCATCACCATAATCCGATCGCTCATAAATCTGACAACACTTAAATCGTGGGAAATAAAGATATAAGTGAGATTAAATTCCTGCTGTAATTCTTTGAGTAAATTTAAGACTTCCGCTTGCACGGAAACATCTAAAGCAGAGACAGATTCATCACAGATAATAAACTGAGGATTTAAGGCTAAAGCGCGAGCAATACACACCCTTTGTCGTTGTCCTCCCGATAATTGATGGGGATAGCGATCGAACCAAGTAGGATCAAGTTTAACTCGTTCTAATAAATATTCTACTCGTTGCCGTCGCTTTTGGGAATTGCCGCCGGTATGATGAATAACCATCGGTTCTAAAATTGCTTTACCAATGGATAAACGGGGATTCAGGGAGTTGTAGGGATTCTGAAAAACTATCTGTAATTCCCGTCTCAGTAGTCTTAATTTTGGATCGCTGGGGTTTAATTTAGCGAGATTTTCTCCTCGGAAATAGATATTTCCAGAAGTAGCAGGAATTAAGCGCAGAATTGTCCTTGCTAAGGTAGATTTTCCACAGCCAGACTCACCGACTAAACCGAGGGTTTCCCCCTGTTTAACGGCAAAACTGACGTGATCTACGGCATTAAAAAAGGTCTTTACTTGCCCGAAAACTCCCTTGACTGGAAATCTAACCGATAAATTTTCTACCGATAAAATATTCTCGTGATCTTGTAACCCTTCGATTCTGCTTTCTTCCTCCTGGAGAGTAATAAATTTAACTGCTGGTGGAGTAATTTCCTGTAATTCAATAATCTTACCTTGAGAGTCTTTTTCCACTCGTAAAAAATCGCTGACGGTGGGCAATTTTTCTGGACGAGAGTTTAAGCGGGGACGACAGGCAAGTAAACCTTTTGTGTAGGGATGTTGGGGATAATTTAATACTTCTTCTTTCGGTCCCTGTTCGACAATTTCTCCTTGATACATCACGACAATTTGATCGGCAATTTCGTTAATAACTCCTAAATCGTGGGAGATAAAAACCATTGACATTTCTCGATCACTTTTGCACAAATCGCGTAATAATCTTAATATTTCTGCTTGGACAGTCACATCCAAAGCGGTGGTTGGTTCATCGGCAATTAATAGGGTAGGATTACAAGAAATCGCCATAGCAATCATTACCCTTTGTAATTGTCCCCCCGATAATTCGTGAGGATAACGCTTGAGAATTGCCTCTTTTTGTTCCTGAATATAAGTTCTAATTTTTTCTCTGACATGACCCTTATTTTCTAAGGGAAAAGTTTCTATATACTTCTCCTCCAACTGTTGATCACTGGGTAATAAGCGCACTTCTTGCAGTAGAGAGATGGCTTGATTTTTTGCCTGTTCAGTGGTGACTTTTTGATGCAGTAAAATTGCTTCGGTAAGTTGAAAACCGATGTTATAGACTGGATTAAGAGAACTCATGGGTTCTTGGAAAATCATCGCCATTTCTCCCCCGCGATAATAACGCAATTCTTCCGGGGGAATAGATAATAAATCTACTGCTTGCATTGACGGACCTTTTGCCGGACGAAAGGAAATTTCTCCCCCGGTAATTTTCCCCGGAGAGGGAACCAGTCCCATGAGTGCAAGGGAGGTGACGGATTTTCCTGAACCCGACTCCCCCACACAACCGAGAACTTGACCTTTCTGCAAGCTAAAACTAATGTTATTAACGGCGACTGTTGTTCTTTTCTGATTAGAAAATTCAACGGTGAGATGGCGAACGTCGAGAACTTTGTTATCCATGGGTCTTTAAACAGAAAGACAGATTCGATTTACTTATAAATATAGCTTTTTCTGTTCCCAGTAGCTGGGTGCAATTAATTCGTAGATAGCTGGCGACATCTCGCTTGCAAGGGAGAATTTTGCCAGCATTAAGAAGATTTTCGTCTCTCAGCGATCGCCATTTACCAGAGACTTGTCAGACTAAATCCTGTTTAGACCGATAATTGAGAATAGTTATACCAAATCCGGTTATTAAAGACTGATTATCTATTGCTCCTATTGCCTATTGCAAGAGTGCCTATTGCAAGAGTGCCTATTGCCTCTCCTCATAAGTAGCCTATACTCGACGGATTTAGTATAAAAAAGGAATAGAGCCTGAAACTCTATTCCTGAATCAAAAATTGCAGTTAATTTTTAACCCTATACTACCGCAGAAGTCAAAGCTTCTTTGAGGATAGCGGCTTTATCGGTTTGTTCCCAGGGTAAATCGAGATCATTGCGGCCAAAATGACCATAAGCGGCCACATCTTGGTAAAAACGCTCGCCTCTTTCACTGGGTAAACCGCGCAGGTTAAAGGTTTGGATAATACCGGCCGGACGGAGTTCAAAGTATTTATTGATTAAGTCCAGAATCACATCATCGGCGACTTTGCCAGTGCCAAAGGTTTCCACGAAGACACTTACCGGACGAGCTACCCCAATCGCATAACCCACTTGAATCTCGCACTTATCGGCCAAACCAGCCGCGACGATATTTTTGGCCACATAACGGCAAGCATAGGCCGCGGAGCGATCGACTTTGGTAGGATCCTTACCGGAGAAAGCGCCGCCACCGTGACGAGAATAGCCACCGTAGGTATCGACGATAATTTTCCGTCCCGTTAATCCCGCGTCGCCTTGGGGTCCACCAATGACGAATTTTCCGGTGGGATTAACCAGATAACGGGTATTGGCATCGGGTTTAATCTCTAAATCGCTGAAGACCGGTTGTACTACCGCTTCCCAGAGATCACTTTTAATCTTTTGTTGGACGAGATCATTATCGGTGATATCGCCGATAGTAGCATCGTGTTGGGTAGAAACAAGGATAGTATCGATACCCACGGGACGACCATCTTCATAAATGACCGATACTTGCGTCTTACCATCGGGACGCAGATAGGACAGTTCACCCGTTTTTCTGACTGCCGCTAAACGGCGAGCGATGCGGTGGGCTAAACTAATCGGTAAGGGCATAAATTCGGGGGTTTCATTGCAAGCGAAACCGAAGACAATACCCTGGTCTCCCGCACCAATTTTATCGAGTTCATCATTGCTGAGAAGTTCGCGATTTTCCTGAGCAGCCGTGACACCCTGGGAAATATCGGGAGATTGTTCGTCTAAAGCGACTAAAACGGTGCAACTATTCGAGGAAAATCCGTTATCTGCGTTGATATAACCGATTTCAGCGATTTTACTGCGAACTAAATTGACGAAATGAACCTGCGCTTTCGAGGTGATTTCACCGGTAATCAAGACTAACCCCGTATTGACAACCACTTCAGCCGCTACACGACTGTGGTCATCTTGGGATAACAGAGCATCGAGAATGGTATCAGAAATCTGGTCACAAATTTTATCGGGATGTCCCTCTGTAACCGATTCGGAGGTGAACAAATAACGTTTAGACAAGTGATGTCCCTCACATGGTAGTACATTTGAACGGTAAAAGATTCTCGGAAATCTTTGACTATACAGTGTAACAGGGAATTTGTAGAGATCGAATATTTTCAATAAGAAACCGCCCGAACATTGTCCGGACGGAGTGTGGTGTGAGGAGTGAACGGAAACTTGCGTCTCCGCTAATTCCATTGTAGATGACAACTTAGAATCTTGAGCGATTTGAAACAAACTAGCCCAAAAAAATTTTTATCTCTTCAAGGGGTTGACTAATGCCCGATCCCCGTCTCGATGATGTAGCCTGATTAATAGAGGTCGCAGAGCTATATGCAAAGATTATGACAGTCACAGCCGATTATTTAGAACAACTCAATCCCTCCCAGCGCCTTGCTGTCGAGCATTTTTGCGGCCCCTTGTTGGTGGTTGCTGGGGCAGGATCGGGAAAAACTAGCGCTTTAACCTATCGTATCGCCCATTTGATCCGTCATCATGGGGTCGATCCGGAAAATATTCTCGCGGTCACTTTTACCAATAAGGCGGCCCGGGAAATGAAAACTAGAATTGAAAAAACTTTTGCTCAACAAAAAGCACAGGAAAAATACGGTCAAAGATTAGAACTTTTGGAAGAATACGAACAGAAAAAACTCTTTTCTCAAGTTTATCGGAATTATACTAAAAAACTCTGGATCGGGACTTTTCACAGTCTTTGCGGTCGGATTTTGCGCTATGACATTAATAAATATCAGGATGAATATGGTCATAGTTGGCAAAGGAATTTTTCGATTATGGATGAATCTGATGCCCAGAGTTTGGTGAAAAATATCGTCACTAAACAGATGAATTTAGACGATAAAAAATTTGATGCTCGCAATCTACGTTATGCGATTAGTAATGCCAAAAATTTAGGTTTAACCCCCAGAGATTACGCCAGAGAAAACCCTCATTTTCGGGGAAAGGTCATTTCTGAGGTTTATCAGGCTTATCAGATGCAATTGGCACAAAATAATGCCCTAGATTTTGATGATTTAATACTGGTTCCAGTCCGTCTTTTTCAGCAAAATGAATCTATTCTCGGTTATTGGCACACGCAATTTAAGCATATTTTAGTCGATGAATACCAAGATACTAACCGGATTCAGTACGAGTTAATTCGGCTTTTGTCCACCAATGGTGAAACCCAAAAAAGTGAGTGGAATTGGACGGATCGATCGATTTTTGTGGTAGGTGATGCCGACCAATCTATCTATAGTTTTCGGATGGCGGATTTTACTATTCTGCTCAATTTTCAAGCGGACTTTGGCGATGGTTTACCCGATGATGATACTCGCACGATGGTGAAACTACAGGAAAACTACCGTTCACGGGAGAATATTCTGCAAGCGGCAAATAAGTTAATTGAAAAGAATAGTCAAAGAATCGATAAAGTTCTTGTTCCCACCAGAGAAGGGGGTGATAGTATTTATGTTTTTAAAGCCAGAGATGAACAGGAAGAAGCGGCTTTTGTTATCGATAAAATTCGAGAATTTACCCAAGAAAACCCCGAATTAAATTGGGGTAGTTTTGCCATTCTCTACCGAATTAATGCCCAATCTCGTCCTTTTGAAGATGGGTTAATTCGCAATAATATCCCCTATAATATTGTCGGGGGATTTAAATTTTATGATCGACAGGAGATTAAAGATGCGATCGCCTATTTACGAGTGATTGCCAATCCTGCCGATACGGTTAGTTTACTGAGAATTATTAACACTCCCCGGCGCGGTATCGGTAAAACCACAATCGATAATTTGCTCAAAGCTGCCCAAGAATTAGGAGTGCCTTTATGGGAAATTATCAGTGATGAAACTTCCGTTAATACTCTCGCCGGTCGTGCCACTAAAAGCATCAATAAGTTAGCTAAAATTATCCAAAACCTGCAAGAAAAAATCACCGATTTATCCGCTAGTGAAATCCTAGACCAAATCATGGAAGATTCGGGATATATCGATGAGTTAAAACAACAGGGAACCGAGGAAGCTGATACCCGGATCGAAAATATCCAAGAACTTTATAGCGCCGTGGTACAATTCCAAGAGGAAAACGAGGAAACTAATCTACGGGAATTTCTCGCTAGTGCTAGTTTAGCCTCGGATTTAGATAATCTTCAGGAAGGTCAAGAAAAAGTCTCGTTAATGACCCTTCATTCCGCCAAGGGTTTAGAGTTTCCTCTCGTCTTTTTAGTCGGTTTAGAACAGGGCATTTTTCCCCATAATCGTAGTTTAAACGATCCCATTGCCCTTGAGGAAGAACGGCGTTTGTGTTATGTGGGAGTGACTCGGGCCAAGGAACAATTATTTTTAACCTACGCAAAAGAAAGATATGTCTGGGGGAATAAAGAGATGAAGGTAGCTTCCCAATTTTTGCAGGAATTGCCCCCAGAATTGCTGACAAGCAACCTGAAACCGAAAAAGACCCCAAAAGTGGTTGCCATGGAAAAAGCTGTCTCTGATCAAAGAAAATGGCAGGTAGGCGATCGAGTGTTACACTCTACTTTTGGAGAAGGAGAAGTGACCCATATCCTCGGTACGGGCAAAAAAATGAATCTAGCGGTCAAATTTTCGGGTTTAGGTCAGAAAATCATCGATCCTCGCACCGCACCCATGCAACTTATCCAGGAATAGGGGAGGATTTTAAGGAGTATTGCTAATCTCTACAATTATTGTTCCCTGCTCTAGTTGTTTCAACGCATCGGGTAAAGTAGCTGTCAGTAATCGCCGCAGATTCTGATTTGTGACATTACCACAGGTTAACCATAAAATTTGAGGAGGTGTTCCCAGACGACAAACCAAATCAATAAAGTCACTATCTTTGGTCATAATCACGGCATTTTCCGCTCGCGCTGCTGCAAAGATCTCGATATCTTGAGCATCTCGAAGGGATAAGTCTCGCAGGGACGATGCTTCTAAATCAAAGGTCGCTGATAACCAGCTTGCTAGAGTTGGAGGTAGTTGAGCATCAATCCAAATTTTCATGCCGTTAGTTTAGGAAAATCCGTACACCGTGCTGCAAAAAGTAAACAAGCTTGGATATCTGCGAGTTCCAAATCGGGAAAGTCTTCTAGAATTTCAGTTATGCTCACATTCTCCGCTAACATTTCCAAAATATCCGTTACTCGAATTCGCATCCCCCGAATACAAGGACGACCACCACACTGGCCGGGTGTTTGAGTAATGCGGGTAAGCAAGCTAACTGTTGAGTCCATAGAACGCATCTCGAAGATATTTAGTCTGCATTTAATTATCTTATCTGGTAATCCTAACAACCAATCCCTAGCACCCAACTGACCCCCCCCGATTCCTCAACTCCGATCGCTACCTGCTGTTAGAATGGAGAATTGCGGTCAGACTGACGATAGAATTGAGAAGCTAAACCCTTGATTCTTAATAGTTGTTGAGAAACTTTCCGCCTACTATCGCAATTATCCGATAATATGGGCAACAGCGAGTTAGTCTATTCAGTCTGTTAAAATTGACCCCTGTTGGTCGTATTCGCGCACTGTCTAACCTTTATGATGAGGATCAGTTAATATGGAATCAATGCAACCGACCGAGACCAAAAATCCGATTAGAACGGATTTACCCGGGTCTCTGAGCAAACCCAGCAGCAGCACCGAACAGATTTGGTCTGAATATGTAGAACCAGTTTGGGATTCGGTGATGTCCTATCTGGCTAATGTCCCCGATTATATCGGTGGTTTCTTCTCTGGATACAAAAAACCTTTAATCGTTCTGGGGGCAATTTTAGCGAGTTTTGTCACCGTGAAAGTTACCCTAGCGGTTTTAGATGCGATCGATGATATTCCCCTCCTTGCTCCTATCCTACAATTAGTTGGGATCGTTTACACTGGTTGGTTTGTCTGGCGCTATCTGCTCAAGGATGAAAATCGTCGCGAGTTATTAGCCGAAATTGATGCACTAAAAGCGCAAGTTTTTGGCAGTCACAATAACCCTTTATAGAATCAAGCATAGATAACCGAGGAGTTGAGCGGAAACACTCAACTCTTTTGTTTTTGCACAATCTGAACATTAAAGAAGTCTAGAAGGAATAAGTGGGTGGGTGAAATTAAATAGGATTTGCGGCAAAAAGTAGGTTGGGTTGAAGCATGAACCGCTCATGTTACGCTACCGCTAACCCATCCTACAAATAATTGTGCCTCCCTACTTAACGCATGGTGACAAATTCCTCGGCAGCACTGGGATGAATGCCGACAGTGGCATCAAAATCGGCTTTTGTTGCCCCCATTTTTACCGCAATGGCTACTCCTTGAATAATTTCGGCGGCATGATCTCCCACCATGTGCGCCCCAAGGATTTTACCACTTTCTTGATGGACAACTAATTTCATCAAAGTTTTGTCCTCTCGGCCTGGTAAAACATTGTAACCGGGGCGGAATTTAGACCGATAAACTTTAATTCCCGTGTCACCATATAGGTTTTTTGCTTGCAATTCTGTTAATCCCACCGTCGCCGCTTCAGGAGTAGAAAATACTGCCGAAGGAACGTTTTCATAACTCATTAACCGGGGTTTATTACCGAAGACTGTATCGGCAAAAGCTCGCCCCTCATTAATCGCCACGGGAGTTAAATTAATTTTGTCGGTACAATCGCCCACGGCATAGATATTATCTTCGCTGGTTTGGCTATACTCGTTGACGACAATTGCCCGATTTTTGACCTCGACATTGACATTCTCTAAGCCCAATTTTTCCAGCTTAGGGATTCTTCCAGTAGCAGCTAATCCTAGGGCATCAACAAAGAGAATTTCTGCGGTTTCTTTTCCCTGAATATGTACTTTTAAACCTTCGTCAGTTTTCTCGATCGAAGTGGGGAAAGTTTCGGGCATAATTTTAATTCCCTGACGGATCATTTCCCCTTGAATTTCATCGCGGATATCCTCATCAAACCCTCTTAAAATCTTGTCTTTACGGATTAACTGCACCACTTCCGTCCCTAATCCGTGCATAATACCGGCAAATTCTACCCCAATATATCCCGCCCCTAAAACTATAATTCTTTTCGGTTGTTCCGGCAGTTGAAACATGGCATCAGAAACTACCGTATGTTCGATCCCCGGAATATCAGGTTTAACGGGATGTCCCCCCACGGCAATTAAAATTTTATCGGCAGTAATTTTCTCCTCTCCCACCTCGAGGGTATGGGCATCAAGAAACTTGGCATAATTAGGAAAAATCGTCACTTGAGAATTATCGAGCATCTTTTGATAAATGCCATTTAAACGGATAGTTTCCTGATTAAGCGCGCTAATTAATTTTTGCCAATTTAATTGACTCTCTACCGCACTCCAACCGTAACCTTCCGCATCCTTAAATAGTTGCGGAAAACGACTAGAATAAACCATTAATTTTTTGGGAATACAACCGCGATTAACACAAGTTCCTCCTAAACGATCATATTCTGCCAATCCCACTTTTGCCCCGTATTCGGCCGCCCGTCTAGCGGTGGCAATACCCCCAGAACCACCACCAATCACGAATAAATCAAAATCATAACTCATAAAAATATCCTCGCGAATAAATAGAAATTTGACGGAATCAAAAAACTTTCTGGGCAAAAAGGGGAGAGAATATCTCGGATCAATCCCTAACTGAATCTATCGAGTAACTAGCACAATATAGTCACTAATGCTGCTAAATTAGAGCCAATTTGACTACTGCGAAGATCTAATTCTATGCTAACACGCCGCTCGAAATTATCTTTTCTCTTGGGGACCTGTTCCCTATTTCTCTGGGTAAACCATCCCCTCACCCTCGCAACCCCCATCAGTCAAGACAATTCCCCCCCTTCCCAGTTTATCTGTCCAGCAGACTTAGCCAGCAGGATCGATCGCATTTTAGCCCGCCCCGATTATCAAGGCGCTTATTGGGGAATTTTAGTAAAATCCCTTAATTCTCAGGAAAATCTCTATAGTCTCCACGAAAATAACTTTTTTACTCCCGCTTCTACTGCGAAATTATTAACCACTGCCGCCGCTTTCAGCAAATTTAACCGCGATTATCGTCTGAAAACCCCCATTTTAGCCCAAGGCAACCCCCCCGATTTAGAGACTTTAACCTTAGTCGGGAGGGGAGATGCCACCATAACCACAGAAAAGTTAGAAAAATTAGCAGAAAAGTTAAAAGCAGGGGGAATTAACTCAATTTCTCGCTTAATTGTCGTTGCTAGTCCTTTTGTCGTCTCCGATAGTCAAAAAAACTGGGAATGGGAAGATGTCTTTTTTGACTACGCAGTTAGTGCTTCTAGCTTGGTTTTAAACGAAAATTCCGTCACTTTAAGGCTTTTACCGCGACAATTGGGGCAAAGCTTAGATTTACAATGGTCTGATCCCATTGCCGCTAAACAATGGCTAATTGAGAATCAAACCAGCACTGCATCGCAAGGAACCCCGAATACTTTGGCAATTAAGGGCAATTTAGCCAATAATCGCCTGATTATCACCGGTTCTCTGCCGATAAATAGTCAAGATGATTTTAATTTAGCTATTCCCCAACCTTCGGAGTATTTCCTAGCTCGCTGGCGTAATATCCTTGAAAAAGCGGGAATTACCGTTAAAACCGCCGAAATTAGCTCACAAATTCGCGGCGATGAAATCACCAATTTAGAATCAGAACCCCTGGCATATTTGGTGGAAAAAGTCAATAAAAATAGCGATAATTTACTGGCCGAAACCCTACTACAAATGCTCGGCGGTGTCTCAGGATTGCAAGAAACTTTAACAAAACTGGGAATTGAGGGCGATAGTTATAAAATCGGCGATGGTTCGGGGCTATCACGACAAAACCTAATTAAACCAAAGACTTTAGGCGAAATCTTACAAATAATGGCAGAAAATACTGATTATCGGCGTTCTTTAGCTATTGGCGGCATTGATGGCACTTTAACCAATAGATTTCGCCAGACTCCCCTAGAAGGACGATTACAGGCAAAAACCGGGACATTAACCGGGGTTATCGCCCTCGCCGGTTATCTAGAAACCGCCGACAAGCAACCCCTCATCTTTAGCATAACCGTAAATAACAGCGATAAACCCGCCACTACCCTCAGAAACGGCATCGATGAGGTGATTTTGCTCCTAGGACAGCTAAAACGCTGTTAATCTTTAGGAGATAGGGAGATAGGGAGATAGGGATTTAGGGAAATTTCAGCTAAATTCCCCCACTACCCAATTCATAATTCATAATTCATAATTCATAATTCCCACTCCCCCAACCCGCAACTAATTCGATCGACCGACCAATTTAATCACAGAAGACTGTATACTTTTGTAAAAATTGCTTCTAGCTGACCTGTAGATTAATCGACGGAGTTATTGATATATGTATATAGTTCAGGTTGCCTCTGAGTGCGCCCCGGTGATTAAAGCTGGGGGATTGGGGGATGTGGTCTATGGATTGAGTCGAGAATTGGAAATTCGCGGTCATTGCGTGGAGCTAATCCTGCCCATGTATGATTGTATGCGCTACGACCAAATTTGGGGCTTACACGAGGCTTATCGGGATCTGTGGGTGCCTTGGTTCGGTGGGGCAATTCACTGTAACGTTTTTTGTGGTTGGGTACACGGGCGCTTGTGTTTCTTTATTCAACCCAATTCGGGGGATAATTTCTTTAATCGCGGTACTTACTACGGTTGTAAAGACGATAATATGCGTTTTGCCTTCTTCTGCAAAGCCGCTTTAGAATTTTTGCTCAGAAGTAATAAACGTCCCGATATAATTCATTGTCACGACTGGCAAACCGGTTTAATTCCGCCCTTACTTTTTGAAATTTATAAATATCATGGCATGGGCAATCAGCGCGTTCTCTACACCATCCATAACTTTAAACATCAAGGATTTGCTGGTGCGGAAATTCTCTGGGCAACAGGATTAAATAACGATACTTACTACTTTAGCTATGCCCGACTGCGTGATAACTTCAATCCTTTTGTGATTAATTTTATGAAAGGTGGCATCGTCTTTTCCAACTATTTCAATACCGTCTCACCCCACCATGCTTGGGAAGCACACCACACCGATGTTAGTTACGGTTTAGGTCATACAATTCACCTGCATCAACACAAATTTACCGGCATTCTCAACGGTTTAGATTACAATATCTGGAACCCGGAAGTGGATAAATTTATTGCTGCACCCTACGGTGTTGATAGCTTCTCCGAGAAGGCACGCAATAAGAAGGCACTGCGAGAAAGACTCTGGTTAAGAGATGAAGGAGACAAACCCTTAATTTGTTATGTCGGTCGTTTAGATGACCAAAAAGGCGTACATTTAGTTCACCATGCCATGTATTATGCCTTAGCTCGCGGGGCGCAATTTGTCCTCTTAGGTTCCGCCACCGAATCGTTAATTAATAACTGGTTCTGGCATGAGAAAAATCACCTAAATAATAACCCTGATGTCCATATTGAATTGGGCTTTAATGAGGAATTATCTCACCTCATTTATGCGGGGGCCGATATGATTGTGGTTCCCAGTAATTTTGAACCCTGCGGACTGACACAGGTAATCGGCTTAAAATACGGAACCGTTCCCATCGTCCGGGGAGTTGGTGGTTTAGTTAATACGGTTTTTGATCGCGATTATGATAGCCATCACCAACCGGAAGAACGCAATGGTTTTGTCTTTTTTGATCCCGATAATAATGCCCTCGAATCAGCCATGTCCCGGGCATTGGAATTGTGGTACACTCAACCAGAAGAATTCCAAAAATTAGCAATCCAAGGCATGGAATGCGATTACTCTTGGAACCGCCCCGGGGAAGAATACGTTGCCCTCTATGAAATGATTCGCCACAAATAAACTGTCTTGTCTCTAGCAATTCCCTGGCAGTTGTCAACAGAAATTCGAGGAATAGATTTGTTGAAATTACTGGGGAATTGCTTTAGTTCTGACCGATTCCTAACCCCACCAACAAACTTTTTTAGTAAACCCTACTTAGTAAAGCAGAAATGTTAACTTTGCTTGGTATTCTTGGGTGAGGGGATGACTAAATCCCAAAATCTGAAATATAGCTAACATGGCTTTTCTTGCCCCATCCTGACGATATTTTCTACTTTCTTCCACCACGCTGATCAGTTTATCTAAAGCGGCGGCATAATCTTCTTTTAATGCGAAATTAATCCCAGTAAAAAATATCGGATCGAGGGGATTATTTTCTAGTTTTAACTGTTGAAATTCTAGGAGAGTTTTCCAACCTTTGATAACAGGATTTTCCTCTTTAATAACACTGATTAATCGGTAGGCATCTGACCATTTTTCTAGACGCATGAGAAATTTTACCGCCATAATAACTAATCGCGGTTCGTTGGGATATTTAGGAAAAAGACGATCAAATAATTGTTTAGCTGCGGGCAAATTATCGAGGGCAATCGCTTCTTGTATTTCTGCTAATCCTGCTTCTAATTCCGATTGTAAATCGAGACGGGAAAATAAGTCTCTAATTTGTTCTTCTGGCAAAGCACCGACAAAACAGGGTAACACTTCTCCCTTGCTGACAATTCGCACATCGGGAACTCCTTCCACATCGTATTGTTCGGCTAATTCGGGATTTTTATCTATATCTATTTTGGCTAGGATAAAATTATATTCGCTTGCCAGTTTTTCTAGCATCGGTTTTACCAATTTACAGGGTCCACACCAAAGAGCATAAAAGTCTAAAATCACTGTATTTATATAGGACTTCTCGATCACTTCACTGTCAAAATTTGTCCCATCTACCTCGATAGAATATCCCATCTATTTCTCCTCTAATAACTTATTTTTCAGCTAGTTTTGTCTCACTTACCTCTTTTACCCAAAGGGCTAATCCTCCCCCTCGTCCCCGGGCTGCTATCATTGTTTCTGTGATCAGAAAATAGGCAAAAAATGCCTGTTTTTTGATATTTTCCCGATAAAAATTCGCTTCGCTTACCTGGCCATTTCTAATAAAACCTGAATAGAGAGAGCGATTAAATAGGGTTAGGTTGAGCCTGGTGAAATCAAAGGCAAGAAGACGGGTTTTAGGAAAAAACTTAACCGGACCGCTTACAGATAGTTTTACTGCTCCTAAAACTATCTGATTGCTGACGGTTCCAGAGACAAATTCTCCCAGTTCTAAGCTCTCATTTCTTTGGTAAGAGATGGTAATTTTTAACCAGGACGGTAGATAACGACCCTTACCCAAAACAATTCCCGCTCTCTTTTTCGCTTTTTGAGTTCCCGTGATAAAGTATAATCGCCAAGTACCGACTAAAGCCTCAAAAGTCAGATTTTCTTTAGTTTTTTTATTGTTTTTTTCTTTGGTTAAGAGAAATTCTAACAATTGAGAGACAGGGGGGCGATTATTGTCCTCAAGTATTAGGGGTGAGTCGAGATTTCTAACCATGATTTCAGACAGTGCCAAGATATTTTAACTGAAGCTACCGAACTCGAAAAAGCGAGCGATAAACTGGTTGACCTTTATTATAAGTGGACTTTTCCCTCTCCGTCGCTACGGGGAAAATATTTTCCGCTAACCAGGGGGTTTGATGTTGCCGAACAAAATGGGGATGTGCTTGAAATCTCTCCGTCATTTCCAGGGCGATCGATTCCACATCCGACTGTAAAAAAACCCAGCCTCCAGCTACCATATACTTAGCCAAAGCTATGACTAATTCTGGCTGCACAACTCGACGCTTACTGTGACGCTGTTTAAACCAAGGATCGGGAAATTGAATCGACACCCAAAATAACTTATCTGCGGGCAAAGATTGCAGTAAAATTTCTGGGGCAACATTCATATTGCCAAAAACAAAAGCGAGATTACTTAATCCTAACCTTTCCCGTTCCTGATTCGCTTCAATTACCAAAGGTTGACGAATTTCAATCCCCAAAAAATTAATTTCTGGATATACTTGGGCCATTTGTAACAAAAATTTACCCCGCGCACAACCAATATCAAGATGGAGAGGTTGCGTCATATCCTGATAAACTTGATTCCAATCGGGGGGAGCGATCGGATGGCGATATTTATGACTTAAGGGATTGACGTGCTGACGAACGCGAACTTTAGCCAAAGATATTTTCTCCTCATTTCTCCTCGATCGATCTAGTTTACCGATATTTAGCCCAATTGAATGCGATGAATTTCCGTTTCGCCATTCTCAGCGATCCTCATATCGCTTTACCCACAACCATTTTGAACCATTCTAATCGCTTTCATCTGGTGGAAGTGAGTATTCCCGCTTTAAAAATTGTTTTAGACCATCTCATCACCCTTAACCTTGATTTTCTGCTGATTGCTGGCGATTTAACCCAAGATGGTGAACCAGAAAATCATCGTTGGTTAGCCGATTGTTTAGCCACTTTACCCTTCCCCGTCTATGTGGTGCCGGGTAATCATGATGTTTTGAGTTTAACCGCGACGGAAAACCAGATCGGTTTAGGAGATTTTCCCTTTTATTATCAACAATTTGGTTACAGCCATCCCGAACAAATATACTACCAAAAAGAAATTTTACCCGGAGTGCAATTAATCGGTCTTAATTCTAATCAATTCGATGAGCAAGGTGGACAAATTGGCAGTTTAGATGCAGAACAATTGCATTGGTTAAAACAGACTTTACCATCGCTAAAAAACGATCTAGTGATGGTGATGATCCATCATAACGTTATCGAGCATTTACCCGGACAAAGCAATCATGAATTAGGTAAACGCTATATGTTAGCTAATGCGGGAGAACTGCTCGATATACTAGAGGAAAACGGCGTAAAATTGTTGATTACTGGCCATCTCCATGTGCAGGATCTGGCTTTTAGTAGAGGTATCTATGAAATTACCACCGGTTCCCTCGTCAGTTATCCCCATCCCTACCGGGTGTTAGAATATTGCGAAAACACGGGAGAATTAGCCATAGAATCTTTTCATCTGCAAAATATACCCGGATGGGAGAATTTACCCGCTATTTCTCGGCAATGGTTAGGCGATCGCTCTTATCCTTTTATGATGCGTTTATTAACCTGCCATCCCCTCAATCTTCCCATGAGTCTAGCGGAGGAATTAGCCCCAAAATTACGCAATTTTTGGGCAGATGTGGCCCAAGGTGACACAATCTTCGATTTTAGCGATTTTCCGCCCCTAGTACGCCGTTATTTCTACGCTTTCAGTGCCATCGATCCCCTCGGTAATCCTCATTTTATCGACAATCAAGCTGTAATTAGTTTCAAGCATCAGTTCAGTTATCAGCGCTCAAACTTGCTGGTAGAGATGAGAGAATAGCTGCAACCAATAATTAACTATAGCTATAGTTATGGTACGCGGCCGCTATCTTGGCAGAAAATATCAAAAAAAATCAATGGAAGCACTTAAAAAGGAATTAAAAAAAATCGGTTCTCTTGCCCTCTTTTTTTTCTTGGCTTTCGGTTATATTCTTCTGATCATGAAATTATTTCTGGAAGAGTATTCGATTACCACCTACGTTTTGGGTAAAGCGATCTTAGGAGCGATCCTTGCGGCAAAAACCGTGGCCATTCTCGACGCAGCCATGAAGCTAGAATGGTTAGAAAATCGTCCCCGTTACGTTAGTGTTCTATATCGAACCTTTGTTTATACCCTAGCAGCACTGATTCTCGGCTCGATCGAGGGTTTTCTGGAAGCTTATCGGGTAACGCGGGTGATTTCGGAGGCAATGGCCAAATTTTGGCAAAGGGAAAGTTTCTCTCAAATCCTTGCGGTTACTCTCTGTCTAGCAGTGGTTTTTTGTCTCCACAATCTCTGGCAAGAAATCGATCGCTATTGGGGTAAAGGCAAATTGAGAAAATTTTTTCTCGATCGCTCCTAGAGTAGAGCAGTTATCTTAATAGTGAAGTTTTCCTTTTGGGGAGTCGGGAGATAGGATTTAGAGAGATGGGGATTTAGGGAAATTTCAGCTAAATTCCCCACTACCCCCACACCCCACGAAAAACTTGTTCAGCAAACCCTATTTAAGAAGTATGTGCGATCGCCCTATCTTTCGCGGGCAACCCCTGCTAGGATAAAATACGGGTGAAAAATTGCTAATCCAAGGAGTACAGACGTGATTGAACCTTTAGTGCTAGGGATTGTCCTAGGCTTAATTCCCATTACCCTAGCGGGTTTGTTCGTTGCCGCCTATTTACAGTACAAACGGGGCAATCAATTCGGCTTAGACTAAATCTATCACGCCAATCCCCCGAATTGAGACAATCTCCCGTCAAGCTAGGCACTAGACGGGAGATTTTCAACAGGACAAATTTGCCGCTTAACAGATTGTGGCTGCCGGCGTTGCCATCCCTGCAAAACTTATCTGTCTTGGGAAAGCACTCGCCTGAAACCAAAGGCTAGACGGCTGTTAAACTAGGAAAACGAATGACGGTTTCCGTATATTCGGGAACCCATCCGGCGGTACTGGTGAAGTAACGCACTGCTTTAACTCGTTTACTGGCAGTGAGGTGAAACCAGTGTTCGCTATGGGCGGGAACATTGATATATTCTTGAGGTTGAATAGTTAATTCCCCCTGAGAACCATCGGGAAAAACAAAGCCAAAAACCCCCTCCCCATCAATGATATAACGCACCTCATCGTCAGCGTGGGTGTGACAGCGCTCGAATTTGGCCAGTAAAGTGTCGAGATTGGCAAGGTCGGGGTGTAAAACGATTAAATCTCTGGATTGATAACCCGCTTCTTGCTTTAGTTGCTCAAAATAACCGTCTAAGCTGGTTAAAACTATTTCTTTTTCCTCGTCAGTCAGAGAAGCTTGCTTAAGTAGCTGACGGGTGGCTTCGTTTTCGATCGGCCAATAGTTTAAAGTAACATTTAATTTGGCCAATTCCAGACTAATATCGGCTAACTGGGTATAGGTTGTCCCATTCTCTAAGCGTAGTATCGCCATTAGTGATCATCCTCAAGATTACTTTTTCCATTTTAAAGTTTTCCAGAGAGAAGCCGCTCGATTTTTTGCCCCTCGATCTCTTGCCAGTTCCTAGGATTTTCTGCTCAAAAATGCTATTATGGTCTATATATGGGGAATTAGCTCAGTTGGTAGAGCGATGCGATCGCACCGCAGAGGTCAGGGATTCGAGTTCCCTATTCTCCATTTGCCAGAGATATTAACCAGAAAGCAACTAGAAAATACCTTTTAATTCCTTCTCATGATTATAAATCCAATCAAAAATATCTTGGATTAATTTTCTACCGTCTCGCTGAGGTTGCCATCCAGTTACAGAACTGATTTTGCGAGAATCAGTGATAAAAATTGGCATATCTCCGGTGCGATTTTCGGGAATTGCCTCAATTATTATACTATTGCCCGTGATTTCTTGACATAGTTTTGTGGTTTCATAAAGGGACAAGGAAAAATTTTGCCCACCCCCCACATTAAAAGTCTGCCCATTGAATTGTTCTAAATTAGCAATCTGAATATCGATTAAATCGAGTAAATCAGCTACATGAAGAAAATCTCTAACCTGTTTCCCTGTACCCCCATAACCGATATATTTTAAGGACTTCTGAAAGTAATGATTAGCCACCCAAAGGGCAAAAACTCCCTGATCAACTTTTCCCATCTGCCAAGGACCAGTTAAAACTCCACAACGATTAATTAAAGTTCTTAATCCGTAGGCATTTCCATATTCATTAATAATCAATTCCGATGCTAACTTAGTGGAACCGTAGAGAGAACGGGGCAAATCTAAGGGAAATTGTTCACTGATACCAAAAGCAGAAACCCCAGGTAAATTTTGCTGTTCAGATAACTGAAAACGAGTATCTGTTTCTGTATAGTTTAATTGATTAAGATAGGCAATGGGATAAACTCTGCTGGTGGAGAGAAAAATAAAATCTGCTTGGGTTTGTCTAGCTAATTCTAAACAGTTAATCGTTCCAATTAAGTTTGTTTGCAAAACATAGCCAGGGGAAGTATAACCAGCTAAAACAGAAGGTTCTGCCGAACATTCTAGGATTAAATCCACTGGCAAAGCTGATGCTTCTAAGTCTTCTGCATTTCTGACATCTCCATGAACAAATTCAATTCCCGCTTGTTTGAGACGGGGAATATTTAATTCAGAACCGCGACGTTTTAAGTTATCTAAAGCGATAATTTTCCAATCAGGATAACGTTGGGCTAATCCCAAACCTAAGGAACTGCCCACAAAACCCGCACCACCAGTAATTAACACTTGCCTAGTCATCAAAAATACTCCTCTAGATGATAATTATCAAACAACTTGATTCTTTTTCTGTTTGCGCTTATAGTCGCCTCGAGAAAGGTGTTTTTCTAACCAGATAGAGAGAACTATAAATAAATAACGGCTACCCATTTCCTTGAGTTTTAACTTGGAAATCCCCGTGGTACGATTGCGCCAAGTGATGGGAATTGTCGTGTAGGAATATCCTCGCACGATTGCTTTTAAGGGCATCTCTACTGTTAAATTAAAATGGTGAGATAGTAGAGGTGAGATTCCTTCGATAACCTCCTTACGATAGATTTTAAAGGCGTTAGTGGTATCATTAAATTTTAGCCCAAATAAAACTTGAATGAAGAGATTAGCCAAACGATTAACAATTAACTTGTGTATGGGATAATCAATAACTTTTCCTCCCTTGATAAAACGAGAACCAAAAACGCAATCGTAGCCTTCTTGCAGTTTATAATAATAGTCCACCATGTTATCGGGAGAGTCGGAATTATCGGCCATTACTACTGCCACTGCATCGCCGCTAAAATTTTCTAATCCACAGCGCACCGCAAACCCAAAACCGTTGGGATAATAGTTATTGATGTAGCGAATCCGAGGATTTTCTTGGTTGATTTTTTGCAGAACTGCTTCGGTGTTATCTTTGCTATTGTCATTAACCACTAGGATTTCATAATCAATTTTATCCTCTTCTAAACGTTCAGATATTAAGTGAGTTGTGCTTTCGATGCAATCTTCTTCGTTGTAAGCAGGGATAATTATTGATAGGGTTTTTACTGCATAGTTATCCCTTGATTGACGTGGGTGAGAGTAACCGTCCATCTCGAAAGCTGGTGCTAATCCTTCGGGATAGTACATTTCTGTCTCATTAGTCTTATTCTTAGGTTTAAAAATTAGGCTATCACTGGCAACATAATTAATACTAGCTCCCACTAAAACCCCAATCATTGTGTTAACTCCGGGGCTAATTCCTAACCAGTTTAAGAAGGGAAATATCAAAAAAACTCGCAGTAAAACTGCTAAACCTGCCGAGAGATGATAGAGAGGCAGTTGTATCAAAATTACATCTCTAATTGTCCAATCTCCCCCAGTCCACACCCAGGTTCTATAGATAAAAAAACTAGCAATTAAAGATATTTCTATCGAAATAACATTAGCAATATTTTTCAGAAATGGGGTATTAAATCCCAAGTCGTCAATGAACCAATAAATTAAGAATAAGTTGATTAGAAATGCCACTCCCCCAGCAATGAGAAATCGGAAAATTTTATTGTTGTAGATTTTAATTAACATAATAGTATCTTAAATATGCTCTGGTTTAGTTTTTTTGGGTCAATACTGCTCTTAATAACCTCATTGTGAACCAGCAGAACCGGTTACTAGAACTATCGCCATAACTATATCCTGAATTTTTTGCCTAGTTGTTCAGAAATTTCCCAAGTTGAGAAAACTTTCCCCGACTTTACTAGATAGGTTCGCCTTTGTCAATTAAACAGGAGGAGATTCCCTTAACTGCGGCAATTCCCTCAAAAATTATCGTCTTATCCACTAGGGGTGATTTAATCGCCTTTTCTTGCCAGTAATCCCTAATTAAGTCCCCATCTCCCCCTGTTAAAATTATCCTGCTCTCTGGATATAAATTTAACCATTCCCGACTGAATTTTTCTATTCCTGCCAAAATTGTATAAATTATCCCACTTCTTATCCCTTCTGCTGTTTCTTTTGCCCACATCTGCGGTAATCTTTCCGGTAAGGACACCTCTGGTAAGGCTGCCGTCCGTTCCCTTAAACTGGCTAATTGCACCTTTAACCCGGGTAAAATTGCTCCCCCCACTAGCTTTTTATCCCCATCCACTCCCGTAAAAGTTAAGGCTGTTCCCGCATCGATGACTAAACAGGGAAATCCGTATTTTTTTCCCGCACCTAAGACAGCTAAAGCTCGATCGATGCCTAATGTTGGATATAAATCCAGTAAAGGAATATCTTTTAAAGTAATTATCCGTAAATTGCCATAATTTGCCCATAATTCTCTTTGGTTAGGAACCACGGAGGCGACAATCAATGCACAGTTACAGTTATTTGTCAAGAGTTTAGGGAAAATTTGTTGCAAAAATTCATTACTTAGGGGTTCCCTCAGGTGAGGAGTATCGAGACAAGCTAACAGGGTTTGACCGCAAAAATACCCCCAATGTAGCCGAGAATTGCCGATCATCAAACCGATCCAGTCAGTATCTTGCTCAGTCATTTATTTAGTGGAAAGTGGGGAGTGGAAAGTGGGGAGTGGGAAGTGGGGAAGTGGGGTGATGGGGAGAATAAATAAAAATAATCTCCTGACGACCGGCTCCTGACTCCTGACTACTGACTGCTGTTGATCAACGTAATTACCGTCACTTCGGGGGGACAAAAAAGACGACCGGGAAAATAGGTTCCTAAGCCTCGATTCACATATAATTGATTTTCCCCGACTCGGTGAAATCCCTCGGACCATTGCCAGTATCGGACTACTCTGCTAAACTGCCGGTGAAAGGGAACCCATTGACGATATGGGTCGGGCAGCGATCGCCTAAGTTTCTCTAAAACTATCGGTAGGGAACCCATACCCGGGATAGTCACTTGGCCTCCGTGGGTATGACCGGATAACTGCAAATCCACGCGCCAATCCCTTAAAACCATGGCTGTATCGGGATTGTGGGAAAGGACAAGTCTGGGTATATCGGGAGCAATTTGCTCGAGAATTTGGGGAAAAAATTCCCCAGACCAATAATCGGCCAATCCGACGATGGGAAAATTTTCGCCGTAGGGTGTGACGATTTCATTCCAGAGTACCCGAATTCCCACGCTAGTTAAGGCTGCTCTGACCGTTTCCCTTGCGTGGGGAGGATAACTGTCATGATTTCCTAAACAAGCATAAATACCCCCTTGACTTTCGAGAGCTTTTATGCTCTCGACCAGGGTAAAAATTGGCCTGGGACTATCGGTGATAAAGTCTCCCGTCAGGAAGATCAGATCGGGTTTTTCCTGATTAGTAATGGCGATCGCTTCTTGCAGGACAGCTTCAGGCAAATGCTGTTCATCGCAGTGCAGATCTGACCACTGCACCAACTTGATCCCTTGCAGCGCTGCCGGTAAGCTGGCAATTGCGATCGTTAATCTTTCTACCTGTAAGGATTCTAACCAAAAGGGTCGCATCGGTGAGCCGTTGTCGGTGAGTATGTCAACAGTCTATCAATTCCCGATGGGGATGTTGGGGGACGCTTCCGCAAACATCCCTCTCTTAACGATTAGCCTGGAAATTTACTGATAATTCTTTCCATAGCGGCCTCGACGTTGGCACGACTATTAAAAGCCGACAGCCGGAAATAACCCTCTCCGGCGGCCCCAAAGCCAGATCCAGGAGTTCCCACCACATTACAGGTATGTAGCAGTTTATCGAAGAAATCCCAACTCGATAGACCTTGGGGCGTTTTTACCCAAACGTAGGGCGCATTTACGCCGCCATGGACTTCTAAACCGGCAGCGGTTAATTTTTCTCGGATAATTGTTGCATTTTGTAAATAAAACTTGACAAGTTCTTGTACTTGTGCTTGTCCTTCCGGGGAATAAACCGCCTCGGCCCCCCGTTGGACAATATAGGAAACGCCGTTAAATTTGGTCGATTGCCGACGATTCCACAGTTTCCAGAGTTGCACATCCGTCCCGTCGGCCGCTTTGGCCATCAGACTTTGGGGAACCACGGTTAAAGCGCAACGCGTCCCGGTAAAACCAGCATTTTTAGAAAAAGAGCGAAATTCGATCGCACATTGCCGCGCCCCCTCGATTTCGTAGATGGAATGGGGTAAACTGGCATCGGTGATAAAGGCCTCATAGGCCGCATCAAAAAAGATAATCGATCCGTTGGCCCTAGCATAATTGACCCAAGCTGTCAAGTGTTCTTTGGTAGCCGTGGCCCCGGTGGGATTGTTGGGAAAACAGAGATAGATTAAATCGACTTTTTCCGCCGGAATCTGGGCAGTAAAGTTATTTTCGGCGGTAATTGGCAGATAAATCAAGCCCTCGTATTCGCCGCGGTCGTTGACCTCTCCCGTGTGTCCAGCCATAACGTTAGTATCAACGTAAACGGGATATACTGGGTCAGTTACGGCGATCGAGTTATTATCCCCAAAAATATCGAGAATATTGCCCGTATCGCACTTAGAACCGTCGGAAATAAAGATTTCATCGGCACTTATCTCACAACCGCGAGCCTGAAAATCATGGACGGCGATTTTCTCCCTTAACCAAGCATAACCCTGTTCGGGCCCGTAACCCTTAAAGCTAGAGCGATCGCCCATTTCCTCCACCGCTTTGATCATTGCCTCACGACAAGCTAGGGGCAAAGGTTCGGTGACATCGCCAATCCCCAAACGGATAATGTTAGCATCGGGATTGGCTGCCGCAAAAGCTTGGACTCGTCGGGCAATTTCCGGGAAAAGATAACCCGCTTTTAGTTTTAAGTAATTACTGTTAATGGTTGCCATAATTATTCTCGTTTCAGTCGCAACCTTTAATTTTATAACAGTCAGTCATCGGCCGTCAGTTTCGATCGCCCCCCTGCACGCAGTAGGATTGGGTGTAGGCGGTTGTCTTTCGATATACAATCAGAGAAAAACCTCTTAATAACTGACATTAGTATGGGTGAATCAAAACGTCGTCAATCGGCCCTGGGTGATAAGTATGGACAGGAAGAAAATATCCTGCCTTGGCTACCGATTACCAAAAGTCAAGCATCCCAAGCTTACAAGTTAACCACTAGGGGTGCCTGGATTGGTATAGGAGTTTTAGCCGGGGTTTGGCTAGTTATTCGTTTTGTCGGGCCGGCCTTCGGTTGGTGGGATGTCCAATAACTGGTTAAGGCTGCCTCAGTTATCAGTTATCAGTTATCAGTTATCAGTTATCAGTAAAAAACTCCCCACCAGAAAATTAATTTTATTGGTTTGCCAAGATCTGGTCATCGATCGCCAAGTCTATTTCTTGCCGATCACGACCGGCAGCGAGATAATCATTCTGGAAGGAGTCTGTTAAACCACTGACGAGATCATATTCAGGCTGCCAGTTTAACTCCCGGGTGGCCTTATTAATATCAGCGTAGAAATGTTGAACCCGCAGGGGGAAAGGTTTCTTTTTGCCGAAGTCAAATTTTTTGGGGTTATAGTTAACAATCTCGATTTCCTGGGCATTTTTCCCCATGGCTGCCGCGCAAGCTTTTGCTAAACCGTTAAAAGTTACATAGCGATCGCCAGAAATATTATACACTTGACCGATAGCCTGAGAATTACCCAATACTGCGGCCATGGCCTTAGCTAGATCGACAACGTGACCAAATTGGGTAAAATGTTCCCCATGACCGGGTATAGGAATAGGACGATTACGAACCAAACGGTCAAAAAACCAAGCTTCTAGGTCATTATAGTTACCCGGTCCGTAGATATAAACCGGACGGATAGAAGTCCAGGGTAAACCCATCTCGCTTAAGTAGTTTTCTGTCTCGTGTTTTCCCTTGTGGCGACTTTTGGGATCTAGTTTATCCCCTTCTTTATGGGGCATTTGGTCGGATTTTAGATAAACCCCCGCCGAGCTAACATAGACAAAATGCCTGATTCTGTCGCCAAAAATCTCGACGAGGGGCTGAGTATCACTTAATTCTCTGCCATTATTATCGAAAATTGCCTCAAAACTCTCATTTTTAAGCTTTTCTTTCAGTTGCGCTGGGTCAGTGCGATCGCCATGTATCTGTCGTACTCCAGCAACCGGAGCGGGTTTATTGCCACGATTGAATAATACTACCTCATGACCCTGTTCTACTAACACTTTAGTCAGAGAAACGCCGATAAATCGGGTTCCACCCATAATTAAAATTTTCATAAGATGATGGCATAGATATCAAGGTTATATTATCACTCTTTCAGCCATCACCCCACACCCCCTGCCCCCCCGATGTCGGGGGGGTTGGGGGGGTCACACCCCACACCCCACGAAAAACTTTTTCAGCAAACCCTAATTAGTCAACAGAGGAGGTCAAAATTATGACTTTAGCCAAGGTAAAAAATCTGTATGATCAAGATTTTGCTTTGTGGATAGAGAAGACGGTTAAGCAATTAAAATCTGGGGATTTATCTCAGGTTGATTTGGAGAATTTGATCGAGGAGGTGGAATCTTTGGGAAGACGAGACAAAAGGGAACTCAAAAACCGTTTAATTACATTATTTGAACAGGCTTTAAAACGGCGTTATCTTCCTTTATCCGAATGTTATCGAGGTTGGGAAGTAACAATTAAACGCTGTCAATTTAAGTTAAAAGCTATCCTTAAAGATTCCCCTAGTTTATGCAGTTTTTTAACCGATATTTGTGACAATTGTTATCAGGAAGCGGTGGAAAATATGCGAATCGAATATGATGCTATTTTTCCCGATGTTTGTCCTTTTTCTAAGGATATTGATAGCTTACTAAATCATAAGTTTTGGCAGGATGAAAAATAGGCTAACCCCTAATCCTTCGGGGGAATTGCCATCACTTGATTATTATTAATCACCAATTTACCGCCCAATTTTTCGATATTTTCCTTAGCTAACCTGCGGGTTTCTTCGTCTTGGCTATTTATCCAGACTAACATCCAAGCACCGACTCTAGGCGCGCGACTATCGGGATTAGTTTCTAAAAATTTTACTGTTCCCCTAGCGGATTTTTCGATAAATTCATTACCGGCAATTTTCGCCCAATCGGCGGCCATTTGATTAGATTTCTTCGCCGCGGGAATATCACCTAAAAATAATAGTTCATCCACTCCTTTATATAACCAAATAAAATAGGCATCGGCGACATCAGGAGTTAGTTTTGATAAACCTTTATTCATAATCTCAACGGTTCTTTCCGGTTTACCGGCATTGACAGAAGAAGCGACGGACATCATCAAATAGGCGCGGATAAATTTGGGGTCATTTTTGGTGACAATTTCCATAAAATCGGGACTTAAACCGTAACCAGTTTCCCGGCGAGCATCCCCATCGCCATAGTATTGTATAAACTGTAACATTGACCAATTGGCTAACATATTGTCAAAGCCAAAAGCTGGTATATTTTTTAATAACTGAACCTGAGCATTTTCTAGACGAGACTCTTGACGATAATTTCTCTCTAATAACTTTTCTTTGGTCAAGGTTTTCACCTTTTCCTGTTGCATTTCCACAATAGCCATGATTAGTCCACCGATGACTGCGACTAAACCCAGAGTTTTAAGTAAGGATAGATTGAGAGATTTTTTTGCGCCTACCATAGCTTTAAATAAAAGTCAATAATCAGTGTAGGGTTAATTCATGAATTAACCCTACGATGAATTAACCTACAAATCACGCCCTTCATAATTATAACCATTTACTTATCAACAAAAATAAAAGATTTTTGGGGTTATTTTAATTAATTTTAATGCCATTATCACAATCAAGAACACCGGCGTCATTCGTGGTAGAAACATTATCTTCTAAAGGAGTTTCATCCTCACAAACAATACCGGTATAGGCCCCAGCTGCCGTTTGTCCAGCCGCTCCAGCATAATTTTTAATATCGTCATCAAATTCAGTCACAGCATTCGCTAGATAGGCCGCTCCAAAGGCATCGGGGGTTCCCACTTCGCTGATATCATAGAATGTTAGGGAAATAGTGGCAGCTTCCAGAGCTAGTTCAGATAAAGTAGCAAAAGTCCCTTTTTCATAACGATAACCCTGTTGGGCGCGATTGATTAATCCCAGTGCTGTGCGCGCTTCTGCTTGCCTACCCTTGGCGATTTGTCCTAAGAGATTCGGTAAACTGATGGCAGCGAGAACCCCCAATAAAATCACCACTACTAACAATTCTATTAGAGTAAAACCCCTCGCTTTTTTTTCCTGTGATTTGATTGCTGAAAAAAGAAGGTATTTCATAGTTAGGCGCTGGCAATTCAGTTATCAGTTATCAGTTATCAGTTATCAGTTAAGTAGGTAGGCACAATTATTTGTAGGATGGGTTAGCGGTAGCGTAACCCATGCGGGCGTTGGGTTTCATGCTTCAACCCAACCTACGTTTATTTTATATTTAATTC
>NZ_JBHFLL010000072.1:0-33170 GCF_041928595.1 Microcystis sp. BLCC-F209 | reverse complement strand
GGTGGTCGAGGGAATCAACAATAAACTTAAACTAATAAAACGGAGAGCCTATGGCTTGAGAAACTTTCGGAATTTTTGGGTTAGAAGTATGTTGTCTTGGCATCTTGTCTGTTGATTTAGCATAAAGAGTAACGAAGAGCCATATTTGTCCTCCTTTTATTCTAAAATATGGTTCTTCGGTTTGTCTTATGCAACGTACAGGATTATAAGGAATGAAACTCTTATAGAGAAAGACATTTGGCGATTTTTGTCAATTGTTTTTGATCTAGAGCGAACTAATCAATTAAGTCTCTTGCCAGATAAAGATTTAGTCGATTTATGCTCCCCTATCGAACCATACCAAGTAACGAAGAGCCTAAAATATTTCGGGATTGTTGTCGGCATTCTAGTTTACATATCATTTAGGCGCACTATATCAGCCCCAACTCTGTTAACTTTTGTTTCGAGCCTGTCGGACTTTTGGCTCGTGGGTGTTAAGATCACTACTAATGGGACTTAGACAAAAAACAAATCGATAAAAGCCTCAACTCAACTCCAATCCCCGCTTGGGATTTACTTGGCCGATTCAAGTTTGAATTGGCGCTTCGAGAAGCCCAAAATCGCTGAAACCCAGATATATCAAGGAAAATCATAAATCGAGGTTAACCCTTTGTCCCGTAATGGTTTGAGCCTTTTTTGCTGACCGAAAACTCCTAACTCCCACTAACCCGCACCTGTGGGGTTATAAAGTTATCAAGGTACTACATTTACCAAGCGGCTAATCCTCTAAACGTCTTACTGTCTAGTTTCTAGCCAACGAATCGCACTACACCCTACACCCTGCCTCTAGGAAAAACTTTTTCAGCAAACCCTACTCTAGAAGATCCCATGATATTAGCCAGAATTTTACGGAATTTATTTTATCCTTTTTGATTCAATGATCAACAACCTCCCAACGAAAAGCTGCCTCTTAGGTAAATTTAAATGATGACGACAAATCTTAGCTCTTTTTCCCCATGGTGGACCGAAATTTCTTCTGGTGATCGATCTGAACCAGTTACATTGGTAAAATTACTTAAATATCGAGCGGTTCAACAACCGAATCAAATTGCTTATCATTTCTTAACAGACAACCAAGATATCCCCGCAAAGCTAACTTATGCTCAATTAGATCGAAAAGCTGGCGCCATTGCTGCTTGTCTTCAACGTTTTCATCCTGAAAATCAATGCGTTCTTTTACTGTATCCTGCGGGTTTAGATTATATCGCCGCCTTTTTTGGCTGTTTATATGCAGGTATGATTGCTGTTCCTGCCTATCATCCTAAGCCTAATCGCTCTTTAGAGAGAATTAAAGCGATAATGAAAGATTCACAGTCAAAAATTGCTTTAACCACTTCTGAGATTAGCCAAAATTTAGAACGCTGTTTTGAGTTTGCTCCCGAACTGAAAGACTTATCTTGGTTAACGACGGATCAGATAGATGGAAACCTAGCCGACCAATGGCAAGAGCCTAGGATAAACCCCGAAGATATTGCCTATTTACAATATACTTCTGGTTCAACCTGTACTCCCAAAGGAGTGATGATTAGTCATCAAAATGCCCTGCATAATACTTATGATATGGCTCAAACATGGGATATTTCTGGGGAGAGTGTGATTGTTTCTTGGCTGCCCCATTTTCATGATTTTGGTTTAGTATTTGGTATTTTAGAACCTTTTTACAGTGGCTGTTCTACTTTTTTAATGTCTCCTGAGTCTTTTGTCCAGAAGCCTCAGCGTTGGCTAGAGGCGATCGCCCAATATCGTGGGACTCATACGGGGGCGCCTAATTTTGCTTACGAATTATGTGTTGAGAAAAGTCAATCGATTCGAGATGCTCATCTAGATTTAAGCAGTTGGCGAGTGGCGGTCAATGGGGCTGAACCGATTTATTATGAAACCTTAGAAAAATTTGTCACTGCCTTTGCGTCTTTAGGGGTAAGTTGGGAAACTTTAAGCCCAGGTTATGGACTGGCGGAAGCAACCCTAAAAATCTGTAGTGTGCCACATGGTCAAGCTCCCCGTGTTCTCGCACTGCAAAGATTGGGGTTAGAACAAAAACGGGTGGTTGAACTTCCTTCATCGAGTCATGAGGAGGCAAATAAAGTCATAGGTTGTGGTCGTCCAATTTTAGGCTGTCAAATTGTTATTGTTGATCCAGAAACTCATATCCCTTGTCCCCCTGATGGCATTGGTGAAATTTGGGTGTCCGGTGCAAGTATTGCTCAAGGCTATTGGCAACGTTCTGAAACCAGTTTTGCAACCTTTCAAGCCTATTTAGAGACAACGAATGAGGGTCCCTATCTACGAACGGGTGATTTAGGTTTCCTAAAAGACGGTGAACTTTTTGTGATGGGACGATTAAAGGATTTGATTATTATTCGTGGTCGTAATCATTATCCTCAAGATTTAGAGTTGACGGCGCAAAATAGTCATCCTGCTCTCAGACTAGGCTTTGCGGCCGCCTTTGCCGTCACAGTTAATCATCAAGAACAATTAGTATTAACCTTAGAGGTCAAGCGTCAATTTGTTCGCAAGCTTAATACAGAGGAGGTGGTTGAAGCGGTTCGTAGAGCGATTGCAGAACATCATGAAATCGAAGTTTATGCCGTAGTTTTACTCAAAACGGGTTCAATTCCCAAAACGTCTAGTGGAAAAATTCAACGTTATGCTTGTCGGTCAGGATTTGAACAGTCTAGTTTAACCGTCATTGGTCAATGGCAAGCTCCCATCTTAACCGAAGAAACTGGGAAAGAAACTGGAGAGGAATTTTCTTCGGTTGGTTCATCGGTTTTGTTTGTGGAAGCCATTCGTCAATGGTTAGTAAATTGGTTGAGTGAAAAACGACAGTTAACCCTTAAAGAAATTAATATCCAAGAATCTTTTAGTAATTATGGCTTAAATTCCCTACAAATGGTTAATTTAGCGGCAGATTTAGGGAAATTGCTCGATAAAAACGTTTCTCCCACCTTACTTTGGGACTATCCGAGCATCAGCGAATTAGCGGATTATTTAGGGGAAAAAACAGGGACTTCTCCTGTTCAATCCCAAACCTCTCAGTCTGAGCCGTCTGATTCAGCGATCATTGAGGATGCTATTGCCATCATCGGTTTAGGTTGCCGTTTTCCCAATGCTAATAACATTAATTCTTTCTGGTATCTTTTATCTCAAGGTATTGATGCCATTCGTCGCTTACCTTCAGAAAGAAGCGCAAGTTTGCATCGTACGATGCCTGATCATCATCCTGCTTTATGGGGCGGATTTTTAGATCTAGTTGATCAATTTGACTCGTCGTTCTTTGGCATTGCTCCTCGCGAAGCTGCTCGCATGGATCCTCAACAAAGATTACTTCTAGAAGTGGCATGGGAAGCCTTTGAAAATGCTGGGGTTGTCCCAGATCAGTTAGCGGGTAGTCGTACAGGCGTATTTGTCGGGCTGAGTACGAATGATCATTCTCATATCCTATTACGGAATCCTGAAAACCTTGATGCCTATGTGGGAACCGGTAGTGCGAATAGTATGGTTGCCAATCGGTTATCCTATCTGTTGGATTTACGTGGACCGAGTATGACTGTAGATACGGCCTGTTCCTCCTCTTTGGTAGCAGTTCACATGGCTTGTCAAAATCTCAAAAACCATGAATCCGATTTAGCCTTAGCGGCTGGCATTAACTTGATCTTAACCCCTGATTTAACATTAGCGTTATCTCAAGCTCAAATGATGTCCCCAGAAGGACGTTGTAAGACTTTTGATGCCGATGCTGATGGTTATGTTCGAGGAGAAGGTTGCGGTGTGGTTGTCCTCAAACGTTTAAAAGATGCTATGGACGATGGAGATGCTATTTATGCAGTGATTCGGGGGTCAGCGATCAATCAAGATGGTCGCAGTAATGGCATTACTGCGCCGAATGGACTGGCTCAACAATCGATAATTCGTGAAGCTTTGGCCAAAGCACAAATTAAACCCGAACAAATTAGTTACATAGAAGCTCACGGGACAGGAACGCCTCTGGGTGATCCGATTGAAGTGGATGCGCTCAAGGCGGTTTTTGATAGCAATCGCCCTGTAAATCATCCTTATTGGGTGGGTTCAGTCAAAACGAATATTGGGCATCTAGAAGCAGCAGCCGGAATTGCTGGTTTAATTAAAGTGGCTTTATGCCTACATCATCGAGAAATTCCAGCGCATCTTCATTTAAAACAGGTAAATCCTCATATTTCTTTAGACAATACCTCTTTAGAATTTGTTAAAACCCATCAACCTTGGGTGACGAACACCGATAGTCTCTATGCAGGGGTCAGTTCTTTTGGTTTTGGGGGAACAAACTGTCATGTCGTTTTACAAGAAGCCCCACAATTGTCAGTTACTTCTGATGTAAAAGCTGATCTGCCTTTATTATTCACCTTATCAGCGAAAAATGAAAGTAGTTTACAGGCTTTAGTTGCTCATTATACTCAATGGCTAACTGAGCATCCTAATAATTCTTTGGCAAATTTGTGCTTCACCACAAATACAGGTCGTTCCCACTTTTCCCATCGTTTAGCGGTGGTAGCGAAGACTCAAGAAGAATTAAAGATCAAACTTCAGAGATGGAACTTGGGTGAATTTTCTAAAGGAGTTACTAAAAATGTCTTTAATGAGCGAAATGTCACAAAAATCGCCTTTTTATTTACAGGTCAAGGTTCACAGTATGTCGGTATGGGGCAACAATTATGGGAAACTGAACCGATTTTTCAAGAAGCTTTCCGTCAATGTGAAGCCTTATTCCGCCCTTATTTGTCTGAGTCTTTGTTATCTGTTATTTACCCTCAAGAGCCAAGATCAACACTCATTAATCAAACACAATACACTCAGGCGGCTCTTTTTAGTTTTGAGTATGCACTGGCCAAACTCTGGCAAGCTTGGGGGATTCAACCAACAGCAGTCATCGGTCATAGTTTAGGGGAATATGTCGCGGCTTGCATTGCTAATGTATTTAGCTTAGAAGATGCGGTTAAATTAGTGGCCAAACGGGGTCAATTAATCCAGAATCTGCCTGCTAATGGGACAATGGCTATGGTGGCTCTTCCTGCTGATAGCATTGTGCCTTACTTAGACTCTTATCAACAGAAAGTCGTGATTGCTACCCGTAACAGTCCTCAAAATACGGTAATTTCGGGAGAAAGTATAGCCGTTAACCAAATTGTTGAAATGCTAAGACTTCAAGGAATTGCTACTAAAATCCTTTCTGTTTCTCATGCGTTTCATTCTCCTTTAATGGTTTCTATCATTGAGGAATTTGCAGAAACGGTTAAGCAAGTTACTTTCAACGTCCCTCAGATTCCCTTAATTTCTAACTATACGGGTCGAGTCGCTTATTCTGAAGAAATTTGCCAAGCAGATTATTGGTGTAATCATCTACTCCATACAGTTGATTTTCAAGGTGGACTACAATCTTTAGTCAAGTTAGGAGTTAACGTTTGCCTAGAAATTGGTCCCAAACCGACCTTAGTAAGCATGGGTAAACAGTGTGGTTTCAAAGATGTCATCTGGTTAGATTCAGTTAAGTTAGGTGAAGAAAATTGGCAAACTTTAATCAACACTTTATCTATCTTATACACTGAAGGTTGTCGAGTGAATTGGGCGAATCTGTATTGTGATGCTACTTATCAAAAGTTGCATCTGCCGACTTATGCTTTTAACCGTAAACATTACCCAATCCTAACTGTAAATCATCATGCCAATAAAGAAAAAGACGAATCTTCAATCTTACCTGTTGTTCAACCGGAAGAAGCTAAGATTTTAAATTCTCCTTCGAGTCAATTGTTGGAAGTTCTTACTCAACAGGCTGAAGCGTTAATTGTACAAAGCAAAATCTTACTAAGTCGTTAGACTGACCTTCATTTATCGACTTCTTGCCAGATTCCGACATTTAGTAATCCTAAAAACAATGGATATTTGTTGTCTCAACTATTGAGATCAAGTTTCTGGTTGATAGGTCTAATACGGCGGTTTCTCTATCCATCTGGCACAGACAACTCCTTATTAGATCAGCCTTTCCACTTAGAAGATGTACCAGACTGAGCCTGAATCCGCCGTAATCCCTATCCGAAAGTAATCTTGACTTTTGATTTTTAAGAGGTTTCACGATATGTCGTTTAATTCTCCTTCTTTGTCTTCTTCTGATTCACTTTCCGGTCTGCCACCGAAGATTTTAGAATTGTTGAGCAAGCAAGCTGAAGCCATAGCCCTTCAAAGCAAAGTTTTACTCAAACAACATCAACAATTAACCTGTGCAAATGACCCATCCTTTCCTTTATCATCGCCAAGACAAGGCTTACAGACTTCTCCAATTTATCAAGATAATTCTCCATCGGGATTGTCTGCTACTGCTCAATTTCAAAGTCCTGAAGAAATTCGGTTAATTTTATGGCAAATTATTGCTAAAGTTAGCGGGTTTCCTCAAGAAGAAATTCAGTTACATCATCATCTTGTTGAGAATCTAGGACTTGATTCTTGGATGTTAGCGCAACTTTTACACCATCTCAAAAACACCTTTTGTCTTGCGTCTAATATGCCTATTCAACCCACTATGAAGGTAGAACAAGTTTTAGAACAACTGCTGTCACTTAATAATATTAATCCAACAGTTTCTCTCCCTACTCCTATTCCTTTATCTTCTCTAAAAAGTTCTGTTTCTCCTCAAGAGCGTCATCAAACTATTGAAACGTCTCCTGCTTATTTAGCTTTACAAGAAAGAGAACATTTAATTAGTTCATATACTCAATTAAACCCTTATTTTCGCACTCATGAAGGCGTAAATAGTAATAGGGTTATTATTGAGGGTCGAGAACTGATTAATTATTCGAGTTATAATTATGTGGGAATGTCTGGTGATCCTCAAGTGAATGAAGCAGCTAAACAAGCCATTGAACATTATGGAACTTCCGTTTGTGCCAGTCGAATTATTGGTGGTCAAATTCCTTTACATCAAGAATTAGAAAGTAAAATTGCTGAATTTATTGAGGTAGAAGATTCAGTGGTTTATGTGTCAGGCCACGGAACTAATGTTTCTACTATTGGCCATCTATTTGGAGAAGGCGATTTAATTCTTCATGATGCTTTAAGTCATAATAGTGTCATTGTTGGCTGTATTTTATCGGGCGCACAAAGACAGGCTTTTCCTCATAATGATTGGCAAGCTTTGGAAAATACCCTCAAAACTTTACGCCCTTACTATAACAAAGTGTTAATCGTGATTGAAGGGGTTTATAGTATGGATGGAGACATTCCAGATTTAGCGAAATTTGTTGAGGTTTCTAAGGCCAATAATGCTTATTTAATGGTGGATGAAGCCCATTCTTTAGGGGTGCTAGGCAAACGAGGCAAAGGAATTACTGAATATTGTAATGTTGATCCCAATGAAGTAGATTTTTTGATGGGAACATTAAGTAAAACCCTAGCCAGTTGTGGCGGTTATATTGCCGGCCGTCAAAACCTTATAGATTTTCTCCGAAAAACATCCCCTGGGTTTATTTTTAGTGTAGGAATTCCAGCCGCTAATGCTGCTGCTTCTTTAGAGGCGATTAAGCTTCTTGAAGCTGAACCAGAAAGAGTCCAAAAACTACAATACAATTCAAGCTTGTTTCTCAATTTAGCTAAAGAAAAGGGATTAAATACTGGAAACAGTGCTAACTCTGCTGTAGTGCCAATTATCGTAGGAGAATCTTCGGTATGTTTAAAACTGTCAGAAGCCCTCTTTAAAAGAGGAATTAATGTGGACGCTATTTTGTATCCCGCCGTCGAAAAAAATGGGGCGAGAATGCGCTTTTTTATTACTAGCGAACATACTCAAGAACAGATTTCTTATACGGTCAATACTTTAGCAGAAGAAATTCACAATTAGCTCTAAAATAAAGGTACAGATTCTACTACTTTGTTTCTTAAAATTAAGGAGAAATTTAGATGATTCCCCAACAGTGGTATCCTATTTGTAAGTCGGAAGAAATTCAAGGCAAAAAACCGCACGCCTTACACCGTTTTACAAAAATTGGTTCGGTTCTAGAACCTTATGAAGTTACCCTCAAAAATGACTGTATTAGGACCGAGGTAAAATTAAGAAAAGCCTCTGATCAAGAGTCTGATTTTAGCTTCAAGTTAAAGATGAGATTCCCTAATCTTACTTGGATTCAATTGTTACCCAAAATTTATTTTATTGTAGTAGCAACTCCTATAGATCAACAAAATAGTTGGGTAATAATTCGTTATTATCAAGACTACATTCGAGATCCTTTTTTGGGTTATTTATTTGCTTTGTTGCTGGTTACATTTGAAGTCCAAGTGGCTCAAAAAGAACAAGATATACCCATTCTGAAATCGATTACACCCCTACAACCCGATCCTCAAACCTATCATTGGGTTGCTGCTGACCAAGCAATCGTCTATTACTACCAATTAAAAGCAAAATTATCGAAGGAGATGATAAATAATGTCTAGTAGTCTTCCTTTTTCTACTTTAGTCGAACTACTCCGTTATCGGGCTTCTCAACAGCCTAATAAAATCGCTTATACTTATCTCCCTGATAACCATCAAGCCCCTCATACACTTACTTATGAGCAATTGGATCAAGAAAGTCGAGCGATCGCTTCTAAGTTACAAATGTGGCAAGCAACAGGCGAAAGGGCTTTATTAATCTATCCTCCCGGTTTAGATTTTCTTTCTGCTTTTTGGGGGTGTTTATATGCAGGCGTTATTGCCATCCCAGCCCCTCCACCTGATCCCCTTCGGCTAAAACGAACCCTACCTCGACTCAAAGCAATTATTCAAGATTCTCAAGCGACTATAATCTTAACAACCAGTCATATTTACTCTCATTTAAAGTCACAACTGACTGAGTTATCAGAGTTACAATGGTTAACCAGTGATCAAATTGCTAAAGCTAAGTCAAATGATTGGCAAATGACTTCTTTCAAAGGAGATGATCTAGCTTATTTACAATACACTTCTGGTTCAACTGCTACGCCCAAGGGAGTCATGATTAGTCATCAAAATGTTCTCCATCACTCTCAATATATTCAACAAGCATGGGGATATACTTCAGAAAGTATTGCTGTGACTTGGATGCCTTATTTTCATGATTACGGATTAATTGATGGTTTAATTCAACCCCTTTACACAGGAGTCCCTTGTTATATTCTGTCTCCTCTAGGCTTTATCAAACGTCCTTTAAGATGGTTAGAAACTATTTCTCGTTACAAAGCAACCCACACCCAAGGTCCCAATTTTGCTTATGAATATTGTCTTCATAATATTACAGAAGAAAAAAAACACAACTTGGATTTAAGTTTTCTAAAAACAGCTAGTAATGGTGCAGAATCTATTCGACCCGAAACGGTGGAGAAATTTATTAAAACTTTTGAATCTTGTGGATTTCGATCTGAGGCTTTTTATCCTGCTTATGGATTAGCAGAAGCAACTCTTTTAGTCACCACTAAACCCCATGATACACAACCCCGAATTAAGGAAATTATTGACTCAGAAGATCCGACGAAAAAAAACCGTAGAATAGTGAGTTGTGGCCTGCCCGTTGGTGAGATGAATGTGATTATTGTTAATCCAGATACCTTGTCGCTCTGTTCTGCTTCAGAGATGGGAGAGATTTGGATTAATGATCCAAGTGTAGCCCAAGGTTACTGGCAAAATTTAGAAGCAACAGGAATGACTTTTAAAGCCTATCTTAAAGAGACTGAACAAGGTCCTTTTTTACGCACAGGAGACTTAGGATTTATCGAAAAGGGCGAACTTTTTGTGACTGGTCGTTTAAAAGATTTAATTATTATTGGTGGTGTGAATCATTATCCGCAAGACATCGAATGGACAGTAGAAAAAAGCCATTCAGCCATTCGTTTAAACAACTGTGCTGCGTTTTCCATTGATGAGAATGGATTAGAAAAAGTAGTAATTCTAGCAGAAGTAGAACGCCGGACTTCGGATTTTCCCACAGTAGTGGAGGCGATTCGTCAAGCTGTCGATGACCATCATGAGCTAGAAGTGGCTGCGATTTCTCTTCTCAAACGAGGATCGATTCTCAAAACATCAAGTGGTAAAATACAGCGTCAGGGCTGCCGTCAAGCTTTTTTGGGAAAATCTCTTGATAGTGTTTTTGAATGGAACAAAAATCAAGAAATTCAAGCTTTAAACCAGCGTTTTGCTTCGGTTTCTGCAACAGAAATAAAAGCTTGGTTAATAGCCTATCTGTCCAAAGAGTTAGAAATTAATCCGCAAGAGATTCACCAAAAAATTTCTTTTATTGATTCGGGTCTTAGTTCTTCCGAAATTTTGTTCTTGTCTGCTGATTTAGAAACTTGGTTGGGTTATCCAGTTTCCCCCACAGTCATTTTTGATTGTGAGACGATTGAAGGTCTTAGTATTTATTTGAGTCGTTATCAAACTGTTCCTAGTTAGCCCTTTATCTCTATCTTGTCGAAATTGTTGAACTTAACTGTATTTATCCTGTCTATTTAGGAGTTTTCCCATGAAATTAGAATCAGTAAAAGTGGTACTTCCCTCACGCAAAGTTAGTAATGAGGACATTATTGAATTAATTGGCAAACATAGTATAGCTACTTTTGAAGGTAATCTTGATAAAACTCTAGATAATATTTTGTTTTATCTAAAATATTCGGGTTCTCAAAATCGTAATTGGTTAGGTGATGGTGAAACACCAATTGGATTACTGACTCAAGCAGTTAATCAAGCATTAGCGGAAGCTAATTGTGATAACTCAGACATTGACTTGTTAATTTACACTGGAATTGATCGAGGCTTTATTGAACCGGGGGGGTCTTATATGGTTGCCCATTCATTAGGAATGAAAGAAGTTCATTGCTTTGATATTCTAGATGCTTGTATGAGTTGGACTCGTGCTATCTACATTATTTATACTTTACTACAAACTGGGGCTTATAAACGGGCATTAGTCGTTAATTCAGAATTTAACTTACGAGATGATGGCTATGTTTATCCAAAGGTTTTTAGCTTAACAAATGAGGAGCAAATTAACTGGTCTTTTCCAGGTTATACTTTGGGGGAAGCAGCGACGGCTACGGTTATTTCTTATGATCCCAATAATCCTTGGGAATTTAATTTTCGTTCCCGTACCGATTTAGCTGATTTGTGTACTGTTCCTTTAGAGAGTTACCAGAAATATTATTCTTCTAATTCGCCCAAAGTTGGTCTAGATGGATTCAATCGTTTCACGTCTTTTGGCAATGATTTGCATCTTAATGCATCACAAGAATTAAAAGTTGTTTTAGAACAACTCAAAACCCCTCTAGATGAAGTTAAGATTGTTTTTCCTCATGCTTCCTCTAAAAAAGCTTGGGATGATGTGGCTGAAATTTGTGGCGTTAAACATTTAATGTGGCACATCTATCCAACTTGTGGCAATTTAGTTTCTGCTTCAGTTCCAGGGGGAATGGCTACCGCTATTCAGCAAGGCAAAGTTCAACGAGGTGATCGCATTGTTGGTTGGGTAGGAAGTGCCGGAATGTCGTTTTGTTCTTATTCATTTATTTACTAATTATTCTGAATGAATAACGTTAAATTTTTGTTCTCACTGTCAAATTAATGTCATTTCTAACAGGAGTTATTTCTGATGAATTTTCTCGATATCCAAGAATTAATCATTGCAGGTTGGAAAACACAAACTCTTTTCTCAGCTTTAGAGTTAGGAATTTTTGAACAATTATCTCAACAGGCAAAAACGATCGAACAACTGGCTCAAGACTGTCATTTTTCTCCCGTGAGTGGCAAAAAACTTCTCACGGCTTGTGTGGCTTTAGGACTTCTCACTAAGACTAATGATACTTATCAAAATGCTTCCGTAACCCAAGAATTATTAGTCTCAGGAAATCCTATTTATCTAGGGGATGTTGCTTTTCATATTCGAGATATTCTTCCTCTGTGGAATAAACTAACGGATGCTGTCAAGGAAAATAGTAACCGTTGGCAACAAGTGACAGGCTCTGAAGCGGGACATTTTTCGAGTTTGTATCAAGATCCTAATCAGTTGGCTCATTTCCTAAAAACCATGAATTTATACAATCAAGAAACCGCCGCCTCTGTCGCTCTCAATTTTGATTTTTCTCCCTATCATCATTTATTAGATATTGGAGGTTCTACTGGGGTTTTTGGTCAAATGATTATTTCTTATTTTCCTCATTTAAAAGTTACGGTTTTTGACTTACCCGAAGTCTGTAAAATAACAGAGCAATACATTAAAGAACAGTATCATCTAGAGGGGCAAATGGCAACTCATGAAGGAAATTTCTTAAGCAGTCATTCTTTGCCAAAAGGATTTGATATTATTTATCTAGGTTGGGTTCTTCATGATTGGCCTCATCACATTCAATTAGAAATTCTGGAAAAATGTTATCAAGCTTTGCCACCTAATGGAATTCTTTTAGCAACAGAGTCCTTAATTAATCAAGAAGAAACTGGCCCATTATTAACGGCTTTACTTTCATTGGATATGTTAGTTTCAACGGATGGAGGCGGTGAAAGTACAGGTGAAGAATATAAAGAACGTTTTAGCAAGGCCGGTTTTGAGTCAGTAGAGATTATTTCTTTGCCCATCATGCGAGACCTAATTGTTGGGGTCAAAAAAGTAAGAGCAATAGACCCTACCTGAGTTAACCCAATTTCCGACTGGGATCACTCCTCAATTATCAAGAATTTGGTAGACCTTGCCTACCTCCATCCTGAACAATTCACACATCAAAACATTGAGCAATGAAAGTACCTTCCTCGTTACCTATCAAGTTTCAATCAGAAATAAATCAAGCCCTGTGTTTAGCCAGTTTATCTCCTTCTTCTCATAACAGTCAACCGTGGGAAATTATTCAGGTGATTCAAAAAGATTCACGATTGATTTTAGAGGGTTTTCTTCAAGAACATACGGCAGCAGTTCTTCCAAATAGTAATGATAATACCTATCTAATTTTAGCCTTAAATCAAGAAAAATGTCTCCGTAGTTTAGAAAATCACAATCTAGAAATGTTACTCAGTTGTGGTGCATTTTTAGAAAGTTTAGTGATCGCTTTAGCCTCACAATCTCTTTCAGGAGAACTCATTTGGCATAATTCTGATATAGGTCAAAATTCTTTACCAGAATCTCTCAAAATTACTAATTCTTGGATTCCATTAGCTGTGCTGAATATTCAATTTGCCCCCAGTATTTTTACCATAGAAATCCAAGAATTAATTCAACAATTTAGCAAGAGAATAACTCATCGTAGTCCTTATGACATAAACTCACCTATGATTGCGCCTGATCACCCCCTTTTTTTTCTCAAAAGTCTAGCTTATCCCGATGCTTTTTCTGAGATTGAAATAACGATTATTAAAGAAAGAGAAGTAATAGAATCGATGGCTAAATTTGTCAGTCATTATGGAGAGATTGAGTTTACAAAAGCAGAGGTTTGGAGAGAAACCTATCAATTTATACACTTTAGTAAACAAGAAAAACATGAATATGGATTTCCGATTGAGCAACTATTAGAAAAAGGCTCTCAAAGTTTTAGTTTTTTGTTAAAAATTTTACTGAGCCCTTACTGTATGAATTGGCTAAAGTATTTAAGATTACCTCATCTTTTAGCTTCTGAAATGGGAAAACTTGTCAAAGCATCTCCTCTCTTGATTTATCTTAATTTTAAAACCGATTATCCTTCTTTAAAAATGCAGTTAGAAGGGGGCGCACTTTGGTTGAACTTTTGTTTAAATGCAACTAAAATGGGACTAGCTGTTCATCCCGTTAGCGTTGTTTTACAACATCAACATCTACGTCATAACTTCCAAAAAAGCTATCATTTACCAAAAGGACGCGGCTTTTTCTTCTGCCGTTTAGGACAACCGATACGGACTTTTTCTTCTGTTTCAAAACGGAAGAACTTGAGTCAAGAAATGTTAACCATTTAGCTAGTTAGTAATCTTGTCATCTTTTTTTGAATTCTTTTAGGAGATCATCCATGATAACCCACATCTTAGAATTAGGTACAATTTCCAAAGAACAAAATTCCTTAATTGGGGGAAAAGCCAAGAATCTTAATCAGATGATTAAAGCAGGATTTCCGATTCCAAAAGGATTTGTTATTACCTGTGACAGTTATCATCACTTTTTGGAAAGTTGTCAACTTGTAGGATTAATTCAAGAAACCATTAATCAGACCGATCAAAATACTTTGCAATCTCAATTTAAAACGATTGAAGATGCCATTCATAATTCAGCTATTCCTCTAGACTTACTCACAGAAATTAATCAAGAATATCGAAAATTAAATAGTGAATCAGTTGCGGTTCGATCTTCTGCCATTAGTGAGGATTCTAATCAATATTCTTTTGCAGGACAATTTGAGACCTATCTTAATATTACTAACGAAGAAGAATTACATGAAGCAATTATTAAATGTTGGGGGTCATTGTGGTCAAATCGAGCTTTAGTCTATCGAAGTTTAAATCAAAAAATAAGTGAATCAGAACCCCTTGCTGTGGTGGTTCAGCAAATGATTAACTCTCATATTTCTGGTGTTATTTTTACCCAAAATCCAGTCAGTAATCAACCTAACCAATTTCTAATTGAAGCGAGTTGGGGCTTAGGTGAGGCAATTGTCTCTGGGAAAACCATGACAGACTCTTTTATCTTTGATGTAGCGTCTCAATCAATTATTGATCAGACAATTAACTATAAACTAAATATGTGTGTTTTTGATGCAGATCAAGGAGTTGCCACTATTAAAGTTCCAGAAGAAAAACGTAGTTTAAGAACACTGTCGGAAGAGCAAATCGTTGAATTAGCCCAATTAGCCCAACAAATTCGTGATTTATATCAAGCTGAACAAGATATTGAATGGGCTTTTGATGGAGAAAAATTTTATATCTTGCAAAGTCGTCCCATTACTACTTTAGAATCCAGTCAAGCTGTCAAGGAAGAACAGCAATATCTCAATTCTCAAGCCTTATATACTTGTTTAGATATAGGTGAATCTTTTACTGGTACTTTTACTCCTTTAGGAGAATCTTTTGCGAGATATTATGTTCACAATACTCATCAAGGAATTTTAAAAGCTTTAGGGCTACGGGATATTGGCAATCCTAAAAAATATGGTTTTTTTCTGTTTGGTCGAGCCTATTTAGATGTTTCTTACTTTGCTTATTTATATGCTCAATGTTTTCTATTTAGAAATCAAAGTAAATTTTTGGAGCGGTTTGCTAGTGAAGAAGTCAACGTTGAAACTTATAAAAATCCTCATGGATTAGGTTCACAAGGATGGGCTTATTTTCGCTCAAATTGCTTTTATGTTAAGACCTTAATTAGTGATTTATTGACCTATCGCAAAAAATCCCGAAACTGGTTAAAAAACCGTCCTGTTGTCAGTGAAAATTTTCAGAATTTAGATTTAGTCAATTTATCCCTTTATGAATTAGGAGATAAGCTAAAAGAAGCTTATCAATATTATCACAATAGTTGTGTGCTATATGGTACTCCTTACATCGGCGCATTTGCTTTTTATGATGTATTAAAAGACATTTCTAAACAATGGTTTTCAAAAGAAGATGAATCGATTCCTGAGTTAATTAAAGCAGGAGCTTCTGAATTACGAACCACAGATATGATTGAAGCTATTGAAGATTTGGCCTTAGAAGCTCGAAAATCTTCTGCTTTAAAACAATTAATTCTCAAAGATTCTTCTCCCAATATTGTTAAAATAATCGAACAAAACCCTGAAGCGGAAACTTTCTACAGAAAATACCAGCTTTTACTGCGAGAACATGGAGTGAGAGCACATCAAGAAATGGAATTGATACATCCTCGATGGTTGGATGATCCTACCTATATTTTTACGACCCTAAAAACCTATTTACAACGAGATGATTATGAAATTCTTACCACAAGAGCTAACCGTAATCATCAACGGATTGTATTAGCCAAGCAAACATTAAAAAAATTGCCTTTATGGAAACGTAAAATCTATGAATTTCTCATGAATTCTTACCTTAAATTAAGTCAGGTACGAGAAGAAATGAGAATGTGTTTTATTCAAGGAATTTGGATGAATCGAGTGATTGTCATGGAAGTCGCCCGTCGTTTAGTAGCTGATCATATTCTTCAAAATTTAGATGAAGTTGCTTTTATTACTTATGATGATATCCTGCTCTATCTTTCTGGCAAAGAATCCGCTAAAAATTTATTCTCACGCCCAAAAATTGCCGAAAATCGTCGTCGTCACCTAATTAATCAGCAAATTCCTACTCCACCCCTAACTTTTATTGGTTATTGGGATCCAGCGACTCACCTCAGTCAAAAACTTGATGATAATTGTCTTGTTGGTGTTGCTAGTAGTCCAGGACGAGTAGTTGGGAAGGCTCGTATTATTCTCAATTTAGAAGAACAAATGGATGAATTTGAGCCTGGAGAAATTCTAATTACCTGTTTTACGGATACAGCTTGGACTCCTCTTTTTAACCTAGCCACCGCCGTCGTCGTAGATATTGGTTCACTCCTTTCTCATAGTTCTATTGTCGCCAGGGAATTAGGAATTCCAGCCGTTGTAAACACCAAAGTTGCTACGCAAGTAATTCGGACAGGAGATACATTAGTGGTTGATGGAAATGAAGGAAAAGTTTATCTTCAATCTCAATCTAATCCGTAATCAGAGTTTTGTCTGATGTAGATATTATGATACTATAGGGGATGTGATGTCATTAATTAGGGTTGACTGAGTGTCAGTGAAAGCTTTGCTAGAAAAGGGTTTTGAGACTTTTTGGGGAAAAAAGTCCAAGAAACAAACATTGAGAAATCGAAATAGGAACTCAAAATCCTTGCACTTTCGTCAGCGATTGCGAAGGGTTCCGCTTCCAGCCGCACAAAGTCATTCTATTATTCTAACTTCCCCCACCAACGACCGACTCCTAACCCCACCAACAGACTTTTTCAGTAAACCCTAAGTACTCGATTCTATTAGGACTTAAAGTTATGCTCAGATTTCCTTTTTTAAATTTCCTTATCTTCACTGTTGTTTACGGTGTTTCCTATCTCTACCAAATTTTTGGGAAAAATCCTAATGAAAAAAAAGAGTTGCAAGGCGAAATCTTATCAGAATATTTAATTAGTATGGGGCCTATCTATATTAAAATTGGTCAAATTTTGGCGACTCGCTCGGATTTAATTTCTAATACCATTGCTGAAAGACTTCGTCGCTTGCAAGATAATGTCCCCACTATGAATGAAGCGGATACAAAAAAGATAATTGAGCGAGAGTTAAAACAGCCGATTGAAGCCATTTTTAAAGACTTTTATTTTAGTCCGGTGGCAAGTGCTTCAATTGCTCAAGTTCATCAAGCAAAATTAAAAACAGGGCAAAAGGTGGCCGTTAAAATTGTCAAAAAAAACGTCCGTCGAGACCTACAAGAAAATCTTAAAGTCATGGGTTTTGTTGTTAAAATTGTAGATAGTTTGATTCCGTCCGTTAAATCTCTCAATTTACCAATTCGTTTTCGAGAATTATCCCGGTTATTAATTGCTCAAACCGATTTTATTCAAGAAGCAGAAAAACAAGCCCGAATTTACCTTAATTTCAAAAATCATCCTTATGTTAGAGTTCCCTCATTAGTTCCTGAATTATGTACTAATAATATGCTAGTGATGGAATTTATCGAGGGAATTCCGGGTAAAGAATCTGAGCGCTGTCATCTCCCCCCTCAACCACTCGCTCGCCGTTTTCAAGAAACCATTTATACCATGTTATATTTAGATGGTATTTGTCATGGCGATCCTCACCCTGGCAATCTCTTTTTTACCGAAGACGGCAAAATTATTTTAGTTGACTTTGGTATTACCGTAGAGTTAAGCGAAGATGAAAAATGGGGGTTATCTTCTTTTTATTATGCCTGTACTCGTAAAGAATGGGAGTTAGCCGTTGAACGGTTTACCGAACATTTTGTCATCAAAAAAGAGCAGGTTTTTGAGCGTTGGTCTGATTATCACCAAGAAATCGAGGCCGTTTTAATAAAGCACTTTAATGCTCAAACAGAACGGTGGTCAACCATTAGTTACTTCCAAGATGTTAATCAAGTTTTAAAGCGATATCAAGCTGAATATACGACAAACTTTACGAAAGTTGAATTAGTTTTTCTTTCTTGTGAAGGATTTGCTAGTCAAATTGACCCAGAAATTGATATTTGGGCGAATGCTCAAAAATTCACAGATCGCTATTCTCCTTACATGAATCCTAAGGTTAAACATAACTTTGATATTTATTTTGCTGAGGCTAATCCTCAAGCCTTAGCTTTACGAGATCGGGCAAAAAATGCTCTGGTTGCTCCCACTCACTTAGACCGTTATTTCTTCCCTAGCACTTATCCTTTATTTGTTAAAGAAGCAAAGGGGTCTCATTTAATTGATGTTGATGGTAAAAAATATGTTGATCTCGCTTGTGGATATGGCCCTCATATTTTGGGTTACAGTCATCCCGTGATTAATCAAAGTTTAACGGAAGCCATTCTTAACGGGGGTGTAAATGCGATGGGAACACTCCCCGAAATTGAATTAGCAGAGGCTATTGTTGAAGCCCTACCCGGTGCAGAAAAGGCGATATTTTCCAATTCAGGCACAGAATCAATTTTGCAAGCGATTCGATTATGTCGAGCTTATCGTCATCGGGATCGAGTGGCTAAATTTGAAGGTCATTATCATGGATTTTCTGATCAAGGCATGGTGAGTTCTTGGTTTCGCTTTACAGGAAACAAAGAAGCCCCTGAACCCATTAAGGGAACCTTAGGCAGTCATTCAGAAATCGTCAAAAATACCTTGGTTTTACAATATGCCCATCAAGCGAGTTTACAAAGATTGCGAGAACAAGCAGACAGTCTCGCTTGTGTGATCTGTGAACCCATGCCAACGGCACTTGCTGATTACGATCTAGAATTTTTAACGAAACTCCGGGAGATTTGTGACCAATTTGATTTACCATTAATCTTTGATGAAGTAGTCTCAGGTTTTCGAGTTACTTATGGAGGAGTACAAAATTTAACAGGAATTGTTCCTGATTTAACTTGTTTGGGTAAAATCATTGGTGGAGGATTGCCGGGAGGATGTGTTTCTGGAAAAGAACGACTGATTAATATTGCCAAAAGTTCGGAAGATCCCTTTCGCGATTATGAAAGTAAAGTGTTTGTAGGAGGAACAATGAGCGGGAATTCGTTGACCTGTACGGCTGGTTTAGCTGCATTAAGTTATTTAAAATTACATCCTGAAATCTATACTCGTTTGGCGGAACAAACCGAGTGGTTAGCTCACCAACTAAAAACCATTGCAGAGGCTCATCAAGTTCCTTTTCAAGTGAAAGCTAATCGTTCTATTTTTTCTCTAACTTTTAGCTATAAAAAAGCTCAATTTTATCGAGAAAAACAAGCAGGAAGCAATTTTAAAGCGAATTTAGCTCTTGCTTATTATATGCGAAAGTATGGGGTTTATATGCCAGAACTTCATACTTTAATGTTGAATGATGCCCATTCTCAAGAAGACTTAGAAACGGTTATTCAAGCCTTTGATAACAGTCTTTATGAAATGGTTAAAGATGGCTTTTTTGTTCTCTAGAATCATCCAGGTTACTTGTTTTCTTTATTAATTTTAGCAGGAATTCCCAGAATGAATACACTCAATAGTAATCTGAAAAAGCCCAGAAAAGGACTATTAGGAAGTTGGGATATGGTGGTCGGTCCCGGTATGTCTTTTCAAGAAACATGGATTTGTCTTATTCCGACCCTTTTAGCCACTGTCTTGATTCCTATTTATGCCATAATTAATCATTTTGGCTGGAATATTTGGCAATTATTAATCATGGCTTTTCTGTCCTTTGATTTGGTAGGAGGAGCTATTGTTAATGTCTCAGAGACTACAAAATGTTGGCATCATTCTCCTCAACACAATTGGCGTTATCACTATGGATTTATTGCGATTCATCTGCATCCTTTTTTGGTGGCATGGCTTTATGGAGGAAGTTGGCCAGAAGCCACCATCGCTTATGGCTATTTACTAATAGCAACCCCCTTGATCTTATTTGTTCCTTGTCGTCTGCAAAAATCAATAGCAATTACCCTATATTTAGGAGGATTAGTTTTATCTCATTATCTATTTCAAGGAATTGAGGGAATGGGTTGGTTTCTTCCGGTTTATTTTCTTAAGTTGTTTGTTAGTTATCTTCCAGAAGACTCTAATCGGTCTCTGTAGTAGAATACTCTATAGGAATTCTTTTTTGGAGAATCCCATTTTGGAAAAAACGTACCTAAAATAGGATAGATTTACGGCTCTTCCTTACTTGTTATGGTTCGATAGGGGGGCATAAATCGACTAAATCCTTATCTGGCAAAAGACTTAATTGATTAGTTCGCTCTAGATAAAAAACAATTGACAAAAATCGCTAAATGCCTTTCTATATAAGGGTTCCATCCCTTATAACCCCCGTCAATTGCATAACACAAACCGAAGAGCCAGATTTACTTGAATTATGAACAAAGAATCGATGAACTTTCCAAAGATCAAATTTTTAAAAGGCAAATGGCTGATGATTTGTGTTATTATTGGGGCTTTGTCAACTGGGATACTCGGACTACTATCTGTTACCCAATTCTCCAATTTGACAATTTCTGAAACAAAAACTGAGTCCTCTGAACCAGAATCGCCTGTAATCTCAATAACTGCTTTAGGACGAATTGAACCTCAAAGCAAAGTCATACAAGTCTCTGCAACCATTCCTCTAGAAGGAGCGCGTTTAGAAAAACTTTTGGTCAATGAGGGAGATACAGTCAAAACCGGACAAATTATTGCCATCTTGGATAGTTATGAACGAGAACAATCCGCTTTAAAATTGGCCCAAAAAAGGGTTCAAGTCGCTCAAGCTCGTTTAAATCAAGTTCAAGCAGGTGCTAAAATCGGAGCGGTACAATCTCAATCAGAAACCGTAGAACTTTTCAAAGCAGAATTGGAAGGCCAAATAGCTTCTCAGCAGGCTAATATTGCCAGTCTAAAATCTCGTTTAACTGGAGAAGTACAAGCTCAAAAAGCCACCATTGAACGGATAAAATCTGAGTTCAAGAATGCCCAAACTGAATGTCATCGTGCTGAGATGTTATATAAAGAAGGAGCGGTTTCCAGTTCTTCTAGAGATAATACTTGTTTACAAAAAGATGTTTTTCAAGAACAACTCAATGAAGCTGGGGCTAATTTACTCACAATTACTACAACTTTACAACAACAAATTAAAGAAGCCAAGGCAACTTTAAACCGTACCATTTTAACTACTCAAAAGCAGATTCGTTCTGCTCAGGCAACCTTAGAAGAAATTAAAGAAGTTCGGCCTGAAGATATCGCCTTAGCTATGGCTGAACTAGAGGAGGCAAAAGTAGCAGAAACCCAAGCAAAAACGAATTTAGCCTTAGCTTCTGTAAAAGCGCCCGTAGATGGGCAAATTCTTCAAATTCATACTTTACCTGGGGAAACAATTAATAGTCAAGGAATTGTAAAAATGGGTCAAACTCAAAAGATGGAAGTGGTTGCTGAAGTTTATCAAACAGATATTCAACAAATTAAATTGGGTAAAAAAGTAATTATTAGCAGTGATTCTTTTGGAGAAAAGTTAGAGGGAACGGTTAAACAAATTGGTTTATTAGTTCAAAAACAAAATATTTTTAGTAATGATCCAGGTGCTGATGTTGATCGTAAAGTAATTGAAGTGAAAATTGCGCTTGATCCAGAAACCAGTCGAAAAGTTCAAAATTTCACCTATTTACAAGTTCAAGTTGCCATTCAACTCTAAATTTAGTTAAGTAAAAACCATGATTTTACTACTTACTTTTGCCCTTCTTCAAATTGTCCGTAATAAGACTCGTTTATTGGTAGCTTTAGCGGGAATTGGGTTCGCTGTCATTCTCATTTTTCTTCAGTTAGGGTTCATGAATGCTCTCTATGAAGCTGCAATGGCCCCTCATAAAAGTATCAAAGCCGATTTGGTATTATTAAATCCTCAATCTAAAGTATTATTTGCTCTAGAAAGTTTTCCACGGGAAAGAATTTATCAAGCTCAAAGAGTGAAAGGGGTTAAGTCAGTGGCTTCTTTGTATGTTGGTCTAGGTCAATGGAAAAATCCTGATAATCACACGAAACGATCTTTGTTGGTTTATGCTTTTGATCCTGCTCAATCTGTATTTAAATTTCCCGAAATAGTCAACAATTTAAATGATTTAAAGATGACAAATCGAATACTTTTTGACAAATTATCTCGACGAGAATTTGGTGCCATTGCCAAAAATTTTAATCAAGGATATCAGGTTAGCACAGAATTAGAAGGAGTACGAGTTGAAGTAGCAGGATTATTTAGTCTAGGAGCTTCCTTTGCAGCAGACGGTAATGTTATTACCAGTGATTCAACTTTTTTACATATTTTTAAAGGTCGCAGCATTAACAAAATTAATGTTGGATTAATTACTCTAGAACCTAACGCTAATCCTCAAGCCGTGATTAAAACCCTAACAAAAATTTTACCCAATGACGTAAAAGCAATGACTCTCGAAGATTTTGCCTTATCCGAAAAACACTATTGGGAAACGAGTGCGGCCATTGGTTTTATTTTTGGCTTAGGTGTAATAATGGGCTTTATGGTAGGGGCAATTATTGTTTATCAAATTCTTTATGCAGATGTTTCTGATCATCTTGCTGAATATGCAACTCTCAAAGCAATGGGTTACCCTCATTCTTTTCTGCTTAATGTTGTTTTTCAGGAGTCTTTAATTCTTGCTGTTTTGGGATATATTCCAGGTTTCTTGATTTCAGAACTTATGTATGATTTAACTAGACGAGATACTAACTTACCTGTATTTATGACTCCCAGTTTAGCACTGTTCGTTTTAGTTCTTACAATTGCAATGTGCTTTTTAGCAGGCACGATTGCAATGCGAAAACTACAAAGTGCTGATCCCGCTGATATCTGCTTCTGATGCCTGGTGGTTTCATAAAAGTTGCTCGTTTCTCCTTATTTTACCCTATTTTTCACTTTGATCATACTTATTTGAAATCACTATATCTACTTTACCCTCTCGTTTAGCACCCATCCAAAGTCTTAAAGCTTTATTCCGGATGAATTGTACCGTACGAATAGTATCATCAATGGCAGAACACTAACTCGGTTTGACCACTGCTTTCATTTCTAAGATAATCATTGTTTATCGACCTCAAACAACTTATTTTGTACCAACAAACTTTGCACAAAATTGTTAAGGTTTGATCGTGCTTTGCCGATGCTCAATTAGTCATGGTTTTATGCCATCTGTAAAACTGAGGGTATTCAACATGACATTTTTGATAAAATCTTTCGATTTTTTGAGGTACCCTTAACTTATAATTTTCAAAGACTTGTCTTCTGGGAGAGTCGAACCGTGGGTCAGTTGTCTTTAAATATCGGTAAAATCGCCACAAAAGACCAATATTTGCTCCGAGAATTAAATTCTCATCCCTCCAAATAGCTTTAACTTGTGATCTTATTGAAGTATACTATATTTTTCGAGGTTCTCATAATGCGGATTTTTCAAAAAGAGCGAGAATTAGAGGATTTTAGCCCTAATGAACCCGTAATTGCCATTAAAGGCTTAAATCACTATTTTGGTACGGGGGAATTAAAAAAACAGGTTTTATACGATATCGATCTGGAAATTAAAGCGGGGGAAGTAGTGATTATGACTGGTCCTTCGGGATCGGGGAAAACTACTTTATTGAGTTTAATGGGAGGTTTGCGATCGGCACAAGCGGGCAGTTTAAAAATTCTCGGCCAAGAAATGTTAGGAATTAGTAAGGGCAAAATGCTGAAAATTCGCCGACAAATTGGCTATATTTTTCAATCACATAATTTACTAAAATTCCTGACAGCGAAACAAAACGTTAGGATGTCTTTGGAACTGCACGAGGAGTTTTTAGAACAAGATCTCGATCAAAAAGCCACGGCAATTTTGGAATCGGTGGGTTTAGGGGACCGCGTTGATTACTATCCCCACGATCTATCGGGGGGACAAAAACAACGGGTTGCGATCGCTCGCGCCCTCGTCAGTCATCCCAAATTAGTCCTCGCCGATGAACCGACCGCGGCCTTAGATAAACAATCCGGGCGCGATGTGGTGGAAATCATGCAGAAATTGGCAAAAGAACAAGGTTGCACGATTTTACTCGTCACCCACGATAACCGGATTCTCGACATCGCCGATCGCATTGTCAATATGGAGGATGGTCGTTTAGGCGATTAACTGCCCAAAAATTACTTGCCAAAAATCGGCCTTTCATGTTAGACTAAAGTAATGTCATCTTGGAGAGGTGGCAGAGTGGTCGAATGCGGCAGATTGCTAATCTGTTGTACGAATCGTAAGACCGTACCGAGGGTTCGAATCCCTCCCTCTCCGTATTTTTTGGGTAGGTTCGATGACTGCTCGCCAGGATTATTTCTGCTCCGTATATGGTCCGGTAGCCTCTTGGCGTTTCGGCAGTTCCTTGGGCATCGACCCGATCGGTTTAGTTTCCACCTGTTCCTTTAACTGTGCCTACTGTCAGTTAGGAGAAATTGAGCAAAAAACCGAGCAACGGAAAATTTTTATCACCAGCGAACAAATTAGCAGGGATTTAATTGCCTTTGCTCCCTGGGACGTGGATATAGTCACTCTCAGTGGTAGTGGGGAACCCACCCTCGCCCTCAATTTAGGGGAAATACTGGCCACCGTCAAGGAAATGACCAGACGGCCGGTGGCGGTCTTAACCAATAGTACCCTCCTGGGAGATGCCCGAGTGCGTCAAGACTTGAGCAAAGCTGATATCGTCGCCGCTAAAATCGATGCTGTTTCCGAGGCCCAATGGCGACGGGTTAACCGTCCAGTCCCCGGCCTGGATTGGCAGGAGCTTTGGTGGGGATTAAGACAATTTCGCCAAGAATGGTCGGGAAAACTAGCAATTCAAACCATGGTGTTGGCCTCTTGGTCGCCCCAAGAGCAAGACCAGTATATCGATTTGATGCAACAGCTACAACCGGATGAAATTCAACTTAACACCCCGACCCGTCCCCGGGCCGGACAAAGACAATTAGAAACCCGCGGTAATAATCCCCTCAGCGCTGGCGACGGAAGGCAAATTCTCAAACCCGTAAACGCTGAAATATTGGCAATTTGGGCGGAAAAAATCGCCACGGCGACGGGAATTACCGTGCGCTGTGTGCCGCTTACCGCCACAGGTCTCTAAGGCTTCGGCCGGGGTTTTTCTTCTTTGGGTTTGACATTAAAATAAGCCTCCATTACCTGACGTACCATAGGTGCGGCCACTTTACCACCACCACCGCCGGAATGTTCCGCAAAGGCGACCACGACAATTTCGGGCTTATCAAAAGGGGCGAAAGCTCCAAACCAAGCGTGGGACTGGCCCGGAGGTGCTTCTGCCGTGCCGCTTTTGCCCGCTACGGGCGGTAAAGCGGGGTCTGATAGGGCCCGACCCGTTCCTTCCGCTACCACGGCTCTCAGGGACTTTCTCAGGGTGTCTAGGGTGCTAGGTTTCATGTTCAAAGACTTGCGCCATTCCTTAACATCCCGGGCATCCTGTAAAAGATGCGGTTTCACCAAAAAACCGCCGTTAGCGGGGACAGCAAACATCACAGCTACCTGTAGGGGAGTCGCTAGGGTAAATCCTTGACCGATCGACATATTAATCGTATCGCCTACGGACCAATCCCAGTTTTTAAAATTACGCAGCTTCCAATCGCGATCGGCAATTAACCCCGGGGTTTCTTCCGCTAATTCTATCCCAGTTTTCTGACCGAAACCGTAGCGCCGGGCCATGGCAATTAAAGCCGGTCCCCCCACCCCGCGACCTATTTGACCGTGAAAAGTGTTACTACTCATGGCCATGGCCCGGACAAAACCCATCGGACCAAAACCGGCGTGATTCCATTCTCCAAAAGCTGTCCCCCCCACATAAAGGGCGGCAAAGGTATTTAAGACCGTATTGGGGGGAAATTTCCCCGATTCCATGCCGGCAGTGGCAGTGACGACTTTAAAGGTGGAAGCGGGGGGGAATCCTTGCAGGGCGCGGTTAACAAACGGGTTGCCCTCCGCTTGTAGTTTTTTCCAAGTGGCGGTGGTAATTGGGGCCGAGAAAACATTGGGATCGAAACTAGGATAACTGACCATGGCCCGCACGGAACCATCCCGGGGATCGATCGCCACGATCGCACCTTTGCGTTTTCCCAAAGCGGCCTCGGCGGCTTTTTGGAGTTTTAAATCTAGTGTCAGGGTGACATCTTGCCCGGGTTTAGCAATTTTTTGGCCGAGAATTTGGATTACCTGTCCCGATCCGTTGACCTCTAACTGCATTCCCCCCCATTCTCCCCGCAATTTTGACTCGTAGGCGGCTTCTACACCCATTTTACCGACGACATCTCCCAACCGGTAGCCCTGTCGTCTTTTGGCTTGATATTCCTCCGGGGTTAGTTCCCCAGTATAACCGAGAATATGCGCCCCGATTTTACCATTGGGATAGTAGCGCACTGATTCCACGTCCACTTCAATGCCGGTTAATTCGTCTTTGTATTCCTCTAGGGCGATAATTTGGGCCGGAGTTAAACCCCTAGCGATGCGGATCAGGGTGGAGGGGTTTTCGTCCGCTTCGTTAATGCGTTTTTCTAGGTCGCTTCTGGGAATTGCTAAAATACTGGCTAAACGGTCAAGATTGAGTTTTTGGGCGGGATTACGCTGGGATTTGGGCCAAATATAGGCCGCATGGGTTAAGCGGGCCGTGGCCAAAACTTTGCCATTGCGATCGAATAAGTTGCCTCGGACTGGAGGTTTGGGAAGAATGCGAATCCGGTTATTTTCTGCCCTTTCTCGGTTAATTTGTCCTTGCTGCAGTTGTAAATAGGCCAAGCGCGAGCCAACTCCTCCTAGCAGGACAATGCTAATTAAGCCCATAATTAGCCATGACTGACGCTGACGACCGACTAGACGCTCCTTATCTTTAGTTTTATTCTGTGATTTATTCGGCGCTGGCCGCGTCGGCGAGGTGAGCGTTTTTTTCCGTTTCAGTTTGACTTTGGTTTTTGAGAGGAGTCCACTATTACGCATTTGCTTAAAGTTAAAAATTTAAAAGTTATCAGTTATCAGTTATCAGTTATCAGTTATCAGTCATCAGTTATCAGTTATCAGTTATCAGTTATCAGTTATCAGTCATCAGTTATGAGATTTGAGTTTTAAGTAAGAAGTATTAAGTGAGTAGTTTTAAATAGCACTTTCCTGATGTCTTTTCACTGGTCACTGGTTACTGGTTACTGATCACTGGTTACTGATCACTGTTTACTGATCACTGAAAAGGACGCAATACTAGGTGATTTAGCTCCTCTGTTTACTAAAGTTAAGGGAATCCGCAACATATCTTAACAAAATAGCAGTAAATGCTCCAATAAATTTTAACTTTTGTTAACTTACCTTGATTTTTCAAAAATACTCAGCAAGAATCTGTCACAGAGCTTTGATAGGAATTGCTAATAGTTCTGATTAAAAGTTCTGTAGTCCCTCTCCTGTTATCCACTGCCGACATGATGTTAGAAGCTTTTGTCCTTTCCCCCCGCTACTCTCTCGATGCAGCCAATTGGTTAGAAGGAATCGATCCTTCCCGTCATTACTGGTTATGGGTGAATGGAGATCCACAGCTGCCAGTGATTATCCCCGGTTTGATAGTTTCTAGTATAGAGGAATTAAGAACAGTTATCGGTCAGTTTCGAGGGCTACAGTCGGGAGAAAGCCTAAAATTAACAAGAATCGTCGGCAGCTGCAAGATTCATTGTGTGAGCAGTAATTGTTATGCGATCGAAGCAAGGGTTGACAGCGCCTTGGTCTGGCATTTATTCGATCGCGAAACCATAGAAAGTCTCCTCATGGCTGCCCATCCCGATTGGCTCCCCGCAGAAAAAGATCTAGAATTGGGCAGAAAAGCTTTAATGCGCTCCTTGAATCAACCCGTGTACGTTCCCTAGGCAAATTGGCGCAAATTGATTAATTCTTGGGGAGAAGCCAAGAGTTTTACTTCCACAGAGGCAATTTCTACCGAATTAGTTAATTGAAATTGCCAGCGCACATTGACTTTAAACAAAGGGGTTTGTACCTGGCCGGTGATGGTGATTCGGGTGGATTGATCCTCTAGGGTTTCTAAGCTTCCCTGAGCGGGAAAAGCGGTTAATCCTTGCGCTTCCTCATGGAGATAATTAGCGATCGCCTGTCTGCCGCACACCCCCTCCTCGAAAGGTGCGATTAAAACGCCATCTTCGGCGAATAATCCGGCAGTTTCGGCAAATTCGCCCGCGTTTAGCCTTTGAAAATAGCGATAGATAATTGGTTCCGTGATAGCGGCGATCGAGATTTCGGGACAGGAAACTGGCGCATACATATAATTAGGAGTCTTTTGTCAAGTATTTCTTAACTTAATGTAACATTATCCCTGCTCAAAATGTAATCACACTGCGGATAGAATCTCCTTGGCGCATCAGGTCAAAGGCCTCGTTAATCCTTGCCAGAGGTAGAACGTGGGTGATTAAATCATCAATGTTAATCTTGCCGTCCATGTACCAATCGACTATTTTTGGTACATCTGTACGACCCCTTGCCCCACCAAAAGCCGTACCTTTCCAGACCCGTCCGGTGACTAATTGAAAAGGACGGGTACTAATTTCTTGGCCGGCTCCAGCTACACCGATAATAGTGGCAACACCCCAACCCTTATGGCAACATTCCAAAGCTTGACGCATAATCTGGACATTGCCGATACACTCAAAACTATAATCGGCCCCACCTTTAGTTAAATCCACCAGATAGGCCACTAAATCCCCCTCGATTTCTTGGGGATTAACAAAATGAGTCATCCCGAATTTGGTCGCTAAAGCTTGTTTCTGGGGATTGATATCGACCCCGACAATCATATCGGCCCCCACCAAACGGGCCCCTTGAATAACATTTAAACCGATACCTCCCAGACCAAAAACCACCACTTTTGCCCCCGGTTCCACTTTAGCGGTATTAATCACCGCACCGATACCTGTAGTGACTCCGCAGCCGATATAACAGACTTTTTCAAAGGGAGCATCCTGGCGAATCTTGGCTAGGGAAATCTCCGGCAGTACGGTATAGTTAGAAAAAGTCGAGGTTCCCATGTAGTGATAAAGAGGCTGACCATCGAGGGAAAAACGACTGGTTCCATCCGGCATTACTCCCCGACCTTGGGTAAGACGAATTGCTTGACAGAGATTGGTTTTAAAGCTGAGACAGTATTCGCACTGACGACATTCGGGAATGTATAGGGGAATCACATGATCCCCCACTTTTAGGCTAGTGACACCTTTTCCCACTTCTACCACGATTCCGGCCCCTTCATGGCCTAAAATTGAGGGAAATAAGCCTTCAGGATCGGCCCCAGAGAGAGTATAGGCATCGGTGTGACAAACTCCCGTGGCTTTGATTTCTACTAACACTTCCCCCGCTTGCGGTGGTGCTAATTTTACCGTTTCAATAGTTAGGGGTTTTCCCGCTTCTAGGGCAACTGCCGCTCGAACATCCATAGGCTCAAAGCAATAGGTTTTTTCCAGTATAATACCGTTAAACTGCTGAAGAGTTGTAATAGAACAATTCTAAACTTATCTCTATGTTAGTCCTCACCATCCGCGAAGAAGGAATTAACGATGGTGGCTTTACTGCTACTCTCAATTTTGATAGCGGTAACAGCTACCCAATTACGGTTACTGACCCCTTTACTAACCAAGAAGAAAAACAACTAGAATGGTACTTTGAGGAATGGTTAGTATTTCCGACGCTAGAGACGGATAAAGCGCAAAAAGCCGCCAACAGCGTCCAAAACTATGGCGAAAACCTATTTAAACAGGTTTTCCAGAGTAATTTAAATGCTTATGGGGAATATCGAGACTTGCGAAAGCAGTTAAGTCAACTGCAAATTATCATCGAAAGTCAGTCGCCAGAATTTCAAGCTTTACATTGGGAAGCGCTGAAAGATCCTGATTTACCGCGTCCCTTTTCTATAGATTGTATCATCTCCCGCCAGCGTCGAGGGGCTACAGTTGTCCCAGTGCAAATGGCCACTTATCCTACTATCAATCTTCTGGTGGTGATTGCGCGTCCTAATGAGGAATCTGATGTTAACTATCGCACGATTTCCCGTCCTTTGGTAGAACTGGTAAATAGTAGTGAAATACCGGTAAAAATTGATATTTTGCGTCCCGGAACTTATGAATCACTAACCAGACATCTGGATGAGAAGGGAGAAGGATACTATCATGTTATTCATTTCGATGTTCATGGCGGATTAATGGAATATGAACAGTACCAAAGACAGGTTCACGGGGACTCTTGGCGCTATCAAAGGGGATGGGGACTCGAGGATTTAGCAGAATATGAGGGAGTAAAAGCTTTTCTGTTTCTGGAAGGAGAAGAAAAAGGTCAAGCGACTCCGGTAGAAGCGACGGAATTAGCGAATTTACTCACTGGGAAAAATATCCCTATTTGTATTCTCAATGCTTGTCAGTCAGCAAAGCAAATTTCCCAGGAATCAGAAGACTATCGGGAAACCAGTTTAGGGAGTCGTTTGATGACTGCGGGAATGCAAGCAGTGGTGGCGATGGGATATTCGGTGACGGTTTCTGCAGCTAAGTTGATGATGAAACCAATTTATCAGCAATTATTGAACGGAAAAGACCTAACGGAAGCGATGCGAAAGGGACGGTTAGAGTTATTCAATAATAAGCAACGCTGCGCCTATTATAATACGATAATAGATTTAGAAGATTGGTTATTACCGGTGATTTATTGTCGCGGTAAAATTAATCTCAATTTGCGTCCATTTACTCCAGAAGAGGAGGAAAAATACTGGGAACATATCAGCAATCAATATGTCTTTCCCTTACCAGAATACGGCTTTGTCGGCAGGGATTTAGAGATTCTCAAGATGGAAAAGGCGCTGCTGAAACATAATATCCTTTTACTCAAAGGAATGGGAGGGACAGGAAAAACTACCTTACTCAATTATCTACGAGAATGGTGGCAAAAAACCAACTGGGCGACCCATATTTTCTATTTTGGTTATGATAGAAAAGCTTGGACGTTAGAACAGATTGTCTATGAAATTGGTCAGGGAATTTATAATCGCTTTGAACAGGCGAGTTTCCAAGCGATGAACCTGAAAGCGCGAGTAAGGAAACTAGAGCAAAAACTCCGCAGTGAGGCGTATATTCTGATTTTAGATAATCTGGAGTCGGTGACGGGACAACCGTTAGCAATTCAGAATACTTTACCGGAGAATGAGAGGGAAGCAATCGCCGAATTTCTCACGAATTTGGTCGGGGGAAAGACGAAGGTGATTTTGGGTTCTCGCAGTGAGGAAACTTGGCTGCAACGCAGGACTTTTAAGGAGAATATCTATCACTTACAAGGATTAGACCAAGAGTCGAGAACTGAATTAGCGGAGAGAATTTTAGAACGTCAGGCGAAGAGTCGGAAAAATGCGATTAAAAAGGATGATTATTTTAAGCGCTTGATGAAGTTGTTGGCGGGATATCCGTTGGCGATGGAAGTGGTATTAGCGAATCTGAAGCGACAGTCACCGGAGGAGATTTGGCAAGGGTTACAGTTGGCGGAATTAGCTGATGTGGGGGATAAGGATAAGACTAATAATATCATCAAGTGTGTGGAATATTCCCACAGTAATTTGTCGGAGGAGGCGCAGAAGTTGTTACTCTGTTTAGCGCCTTTTAGTGGGTTTATTGATCGATCTGATATTCCTAATTATAGCCAACAACTACAGCAATTAGAACCTTTACAAGGCTATCAGTTTGACCAATTTGATGCAGCGATAGAAGAAGCGATTCATTGGGGTTTGCTTTCGCCGATGAGTGAAGAAATGCCGAGTTTATTGACTATCCAGCCCATTTTTCCCTACTTCCTGAAGACGAAGTTAAAGGAATTAGCACCAGAGACACAAGCAGCAATTTGGGAGGGTTTTAAGAATCATTACCGAGACTTGGCAGGTAGTTATTTTGATACCTTACTAAATTTCAAAAATCCGAAAGAGAAGCAGTGGGGGATATTGTTCTGTCGCTGGGAGTATGAAAATCTGTTTAATGCGTTGCAGATTTGTTTGGAGAAGCAGGAAAGTTTTGGATTTTTTACTTGCTTAGATAATTACTATAAAGTCACTTCTGATTCAGTAACTAGAGCAAAATTCATGGAGAGTTTGTGCCAATCGATAGAAAAATATCCTCCTGAATTTTTGCAAACTGAGTTTGGTTATGAAATGGGATTTGCATTTCATAGGTATGGAAGTGGACTGCTAGACATAAAACAATATAACTTAGCCAAGAATTACTATGAAAAAGCTTTGCAAGCATATCAATCACTAAGTCAAATAGAAGAAAGGACAAAACAATCTTACATATCTATAACCCTGCACCAGTTGGGATATTTAGCGCAAGAATTGAGGGAATGGGAGCAAGCCCGAAGCTACTACCAGCAATCCCTTGAGATCTTCATTGAATATGGGGATCGCTATGAGCAAGCCAAAACCCTGCACCAGTTGGGAATGGTAGCGGGAGAATTGAGGGAATGGGAGCAAGCCCGAAGCTACTACCAGCAATCCCTTGAGATCTTCATTGAATATGGGGATCGCTATGAGCAAGCCAGCACCCTGCACCAGTTGGGATATTTAGCGCAAGAATTGAGGGAATGGGAGCAAGCCCGAAGCTACTACCAGCAAGCTATTGAGATCTTCATTGAATATGGGGATCGCTACGGGCAAGCCAACCCCCTGCACGGGTTGGGAATCGTAGCGCAACAATTGAGGGAATGGGAGCAAGCCCGAAGCTACTACCAGCAAGCTATTGAGATCAAGATTGAATATGGGGATCGCTACGGGCAAGCCAACCCCCTGCACGGGTTGGGAATCGTAGCGCAACAATTGAGGGAATGGGAGCAAGCCCGAAGCTACTACCAGCAAGCTATTGAGATCTTCAGTGAATATGGGGATCGCTACGGGCAAGCCACCCCCCTG